>CALKVC010000164.1 GCA_937996595.1 uncultured Chitinophagaceae bacterium | reverse complement strand
GGGAAGGTTTTGGCGGTGAGATCTCCGTACATATTGTAGCTGTACGAGGTCGCATGGGCCGTTCCGTCCACGGTTTCGGTGGTGGTACTGAGGCGTCCGTAGCCGTCGTAGGTGTATTCTTCGGTGTTTCCGGCAAAGGAGGTTATTTTTTTGAGTTGTAACCAACAGATATACCTATTCTAAAACCATCTTTAGTAGGTATGCTGGCCCAAAAGTTTAAAGGAATATTCATTTTACCCGATTCGCCGGAATTGTTTTTCTGGATAGCAGGGTTATACCTGATAGTCGACATCATTTCCGAAAATGCTTATTCCAAAAAAGGGAACATAAAAATGATTGTATTTGGCTTTGTTTCAGGCATATGCATCATGTCTAAGATTCATGGTGCCTTTCTCTGGGTTGGGTTTGGGCTATATATCATATTTTATCATCGGGGTCTCTTCAAAAATCCTTACCTGTATCTATCGGCATTAATATGTTTAGTAATCATTTCCCCGATATTTATATGGAATGTGGAAAATAACTTCATAACTTATAATTACCACAGCGCCAGGGTAACTATGACTGGTAATCCTGCGGTTGATATTGAAAGCTTTTCAAAAGAGTTATTTGGGGGAATTCTATATAATAATCCCCTAAACTACTTCCTGTATATATTCAGTCTGTCAACCGCAGCTAAGTTTCCCCCTTGTATTCAACCAGGGCTAAAAAGGGTATTACTGTTTTTATCTCTTCCATTGATTCTTCTATTGCTTTGCATTTCATTATTCAGAGATACTTTGCCCCATTGGTCCGGGCCTGCATATATTCCCCTTATGATTTTTACAGCATGCTGGGTTTCTGACCGGCTAAACACGAATAATGTATTTGCAAACCGATTTTATAAATTGTGTAAAATGGCTGTAGCATTATTGCTGACGATAATTATATCAGGAGTTTTACTCATTAATTATATGCCTGGAACGCTTGGTAAAAAATCGCAAGATGAATTGGGAGCGGGTGATTTTACACTGGATATGTACGGATGGAATTCTCTATGCAAGGAATTCAAAACGATTTATGAAACCAACAGGATGCAGGGAAAAACGCCAACAACTTTTTTAATAAGTAACAAGTGGTTCCCGGGGGCACATTTGGACAATTATGTTGCACAACCACTTAATCTTGATTTTGTAGCCATTGGAGACCTGTTTGATATCCACCATTATGCATGGCTTAACAAATACCGGAAAAAAATTCTTCCCGGCAATGATGCTTACTTTATCACTTCTTCTGATAATTACTGTAATCCAAATATACATTACCAGGATGTTTTTGAAAAGGCCGAAAAGCCAATTTTAATTAAGTTATTGAGAAATCACAAGCCTGCAAGGATATTTTATGTTTACCTGTTGAAAAATTACAGAGGATAGTAATTATCGTTAGTTTGGCAAAACACAGGTCAGATACCTGCAACCGTTTGTACATACGTCTAAAACCTGTATATAAGCCGCATATAAATGCTGAAATCGTTTTCAGATTTAAGCCAATCGTATTTTTTGCTGTTTTTATAATAGTATTCTCCTTCTTCAGTACCTATGAAACAAAATGAGCAGCCAGGTTTATCGCTTCCGGTGCAGTGCAACACTTCCAGGCTAACCATTATTTCCCTTTGTTTAAAAACCAGGTTGTATGGCCGTAGGTCAAATTCTGAAAACCTGTCATCAAAAGAAAGACGTTTAACCGTAGTAGTTATGCTGTCGTATAAGATTTCATCTCCGGGTATATAATTAACCATAGCCCTGATGTGCAGCATGATCTGGCAGGTATCGCACTGGTTATTCACCTTAAACCGCACCCGTTCCAGTTTATATTCATTTTGGTTGATGTAAAATATCTTTCCGATTTCAGCGCCGGTATGGTTCGTATTCCAGCTTATGAAATAACCGGTTGTTTCAGATTTAGAGCCACTGGCTCCTTCGTTCAGGTAAGATGTAAGCACCAGTGGCTGCAGGTCTTTCACTTGTTCTTGCAGCCTGAATTCCTTCATGTTAACAGCTTCGGTAACCGGGATGCGCACCGTTTTGAAACCAACAGATGTAATGATAAGACTGTCCCGTTGCTTAAATTCACTAAGTGTAAACCTGAAGTTACCATTGGCATCCGATTGCCTGAACCGCTTACCAGGGATCCCTATTGATGCATTGGTAACAGGTTTGCCATCCCGGTTATTTACTATTTTACCTGAGATAAGCGATTGTGAGAATGCCGGGATGCAACAGATTGTAAAATAAAAAGTAAGCCCCCAGCGCTGAAACCTGACATACTGTTTATAAATACTTAATTTGAAGGCAGCCACTTTTAAAATTGCTTAAATATTATTTACGATGGGTTTGACAATTTAATCACTGAAACAAATTGATGGAGTATTATCAGCAAAGGTAAAAATCAAACTTGCAACCGGCAATTAAGTTGTGTGAATGGCATTTATGCATTATTTCACGGCTAATGCTAAATAGGAAACAAACTGTTTCAGGGTATTTACCTGTATTCACCATATATATTCCTGAGTGTATCAGAAATTTCGCCCAGCGTGCAATACTTTTCAACCGCATCTAAAACAAATGGCATGATGTTTTCAGTTCCGGTTGCTGCAGAACTCAGGGCGGCAAGGCATTTCGCTACAGCTTCATTATCCCGTTTTGCTCGCAGGGCTTTCAGTTTTTCAACTTGCATTTTTTGAATGCTTTCGTCTATTTTCAGCAGGGGTGGGTGATTGGTTTCATTAATATCGAACCGGTTAACGCCAACAATCACTTTTGTGCCGTCTTCAATATGTTTCTGGTAAGCATAAGCGCTCCGGGCTATTTCATCCTGCATGAAACCTTCTTCTATGGCAGCAACACTTCCACCCATCATATCTATTCGTTCAATCAGTTTCCAGGCTTCTTTTTCCACTTCTGCGGTTAGTGATTCAATAAAATAACTACCTGCCAGCGGGTCCACGGTATCGGTGACGCCGCTTTCAAATGCCACTATCTGCTGGGTGCGCAATGCTATCCTTGCCGCATCTTCGGTCGGCAGGCTTAGTGCTTCATCAAAGCCATTGGTATGGAGCGACTGTGTACCGCCCAGCACAGCAGCCAGCGTTTGAATGGTAACACGGGATATGTTGTTTTGTGGCTGCTGGGCCGTTAAGGTGCTGCCACCTGTTTGTGTATGAAACCTCAGCATCAGCGCTTTTTCATCCGTAGCGCCCAGGTCTTTCATGATTTTCGCCCACATTTTCCTGGCAGCCCTGAATTTGGCCACTTCTTCAAACAGGTTGTTATGCGAATTGAAGAAAAAAGAAAGCCTTTTGCCAAATACATTGATATCGAGCCCTTTTTCAAGGGCAGCCTGCACATATGCTTTACCGTTACTTAGTGTAAATGCAATTTCCTGTACAGCGGTACTTCCGGCTTCCCGTATATGGTAACCGGAAATGGAAATGGTATTCCATTTGGGCACTTCCCTGCTGCACCATTCAAAAATATCGGTGATGATGCGCATGGATGGTTTGGGCGGATAAATATAGGTACCCCTGGCCGCATATTCCTTCAATATATCATTCTGGATGGTTCCTGTTATCTTATCCAGCGGCACACCCTGTTTCCTGGCAAGCGCCACATAGAAAGAAAGTAATATAAAGCCGGTGGCATTGATGGTCATGGATGTTGATACCGCATCCAGCCTGATACCATCAAACAGTTTCTCCATATCTTCCAGGCTGTCGATGGCAACACCTACTTTGCCCACCTCACCATCAGCCAGCGGATGGTCGCTGTCATAACCTATCTGGGTTGGCAGGTCAAATGCAACACTTAAGCCGCTTACTCCCTGGCTTAGCAGGTAATGGTACCTTTTATTGCTTTCTTCCGCTGTTGAAAATCCCGCATACTGGCGCATCGTCCATAGTTTGCCCCGGTACATATCGGGTTGAACGCCACGGGTGTACGGAAATTGACCCGGCAGGGAATTATCCGGGTGCTTATTGTCTTCAGCTGTATACACTTCTTTTACCTGTATGCCGGAATCTGTACTGATGTTTTTTGAAGACATATTTGTAAGAATAAGGTTATTAATATCGTATGAAAAGTTATTTCAACAGTTTTTTTGCCTCAAATTGCAGGGCATCCAGCACAATCCTGTTTAGTTCTGCATCTTTAGTCATGCTGTACTCCAGTATACGCCTGCTTAATTCTATCCCCGATGCATCCGGAGGAAGGGTGGCTGCCAGTTGGTTGATGATGTATATATTCTGGTCTTTCATCCGGGTTACGGCATTCCACATTTCCGGACTTACATAAATCTGCTGTGTAATATTATATTCATATTCCGATTTTATGGCATCCACCAATTCTGCATGCACACCGGCTACATACATGCTGGAAGCGGAAACCCGGCTGATCAGGCTTTTCAACCCTGCTCTTTCTGTAAATAAGGTAAGCCTTTCCAGCGCCTCCAGTTGTAATTTCAGGCCATCCCTGTTAATCCCCAGCCCTTCCTTTATCTGGTCCTTCATTGACCTGAATTCAAATAACAACAGCATGATAATTACAAAAAACAGAACCATAACCGTTACCTGAACATATTCAAACTTAAACTCGAATGCCAGTAATTGCATAGATTATTTTATTAGGTACAAAAATAACCAAGATGCCTTAACAAATTCCTGCTTTCGAAAATTAGCTGAAAAGAAAGCATTATTTTAAATAGTAATTTTGTAAAAACAATGCGATTATGGAAACTGAAGTTAAAGTTCCTGTACATTTTACTGATGCTGCCATGAATGAAATTAAAAGGCTGATGGCTGTTGAAGGATTTGACGATACCAAAAAACTGAGGATAGGTGTAAAGGGGGGAGGTTGCAGTGGCATGACTTATGTACTGGATTTTGATACCGAGAAAAATAATGATGACATTTTTGAACAGGAAGGCTTGCGTTTCATAATTGATAAGGCACATGGCATTTACCTGTTCGGTATGGAAATTGACTGGGAAGGAGGATTGAATTCCCGGGGATTCACGTTTAAGAACCCGAATGCAAGCAGTACCTGTGGCTGCGGAACCAGTTTTGCTGTGTAATTGATATCACTACCACTGTAATACCTTATTTACAGGTCAACGGGTATACGTTATGATTCATCTTTTATCAGTTTACATATGCCGTTTCTGTTCTAACGATATCAGCATAAAAAAACCCGTCATTCCGACGGGTTTTTAGTTCTATATAGCAGAATAACTTATTTTACAATTTTAGTTCCGCTTTTGGTTGTAACAGTAGTATGAGCTGTATCAACTATTCCCAAGGGCCTGTCTTTAGCAAAGTCTACCAGTACAGGAACACCCACGAAAATAGATGAATAAGTACCGGTGATTACACCGATAAGCATCGCGAATGCGAATCCACGGGTTACTTCACCACCAAATATGAACAGGATAAGGAGTACCAGGAATACTGTTGCTGAAGTCATGATGGTACGACTCAGCGTATCATTGATGGCGCGGTTGATGATAGTTTTCTTGTCGGCCCCTTTCAGGTCGCGGGCATATTCTCGTATCCTGTCAAAAACGATTACGGTATCATTCATGGAGAAACCGATAACGGTTAACACCGCAGCAATAAAATGCTGGTCAATTTCCAGCGGGAATGGCACGATGTTTTTAAAGAATGAGAAAACGGCAAGGGTTACCAGAACGTCATGCAATAATGTAAGGATCGTTCCGGCAGAATACCTCCAGTCGCGGAAGCGGATGAAGATATAGAGGAAGATCACCAGCATGGCAAAAATGGTTGCTTTTACCGCACCGCGTTTTAAGTCATCTGAAATGGTTGGTTGTACCGTGATAGAGCTTTCCTTGTATTTACTGATGAAATCTGAATAGGAAAGGCCTTTAGGCAACGCTTTGTTTAACCCTTCGTATAATTTGGTCTGAACGATACTGTCTGCATTTTCAACACCTTTCATGAATGAGGTGGTGATATTCATGCGCCTGCCGTCGCCAACTGTTTTCATCACCGGGTATTCGTTAAAGGCCACTTTAAGGTCATCCCTAACCAGGTCTACACTAACCGGTTGCGGGAAACTGATGGTATAGCTGCGGCCCCCTTTAAATTCAACCCCTTCATTAAAACCATTGAAGAAAGCTCCGATGCCTGCGAGCAATACTATCGCTGAAATTATATAAGCCACTTTCCTGTATTCAACAAATTTAAAATTGGCATGTTTGAATATCCTTTTTGAAAGGCCGGTGAAATAGTTGAAATGGCGGTTCTTGTTAGTCCAGAAATCTGTAATCAGCCTTGATACAAGTATACCGCAGAAAAGCGATAATATAATACCGATGATCTGAGTAGTAGCAAAGCCAAGTACCGGGCCTAAACCAAAATATACCAGGATGATGGCAGTAAGCAAAGAAGTTACATGTGCATCAATAACCGGCGCCAGTGAACGGCGGTAACCATCGTTAATTGCCTGCTGGTAACTCTTACCGTGAGTTAGTTCGTCTTTTATCCTTTCAAAAATAATTACATTGGTATCTACGGCAAGCCCGATGGTAAGTACAAGGCCCGCAATTCCGGCAGCGGTCAATGTAAAGCCCATCGCTGTTAACACGCCGATAGTGAAAAGGAGATTCAGGATGAGAGCGATATTTGCAACCCAGCCACCGGTATTGTAATAAACCAGCATCAGGATGAATATTACAGCGAAAGCGATTACAAACGCCATCATACCGCCACGAACAGCTTCTGCGCCCAATGTAGGCCCAACAACCTGTTCTGCTACAATTTTAGCCGGGGCATCCAGTTTACCAGATTTCAGGATATTGGCCAGATCCTGGGCTTCTTCCACAGTGAAATTTCCGGAAATCTCAGAATTGCCTCCTTCAATGGGGCCGTTTACATTCGGTGCCGTATAAACGATATCATCCAGTGCGATGGCGATGGGGCGGCCAACATTTTTACCGGTAAGCCTGGCCCAGGTTTTGCTTCCTACACTATTCATCTGCATTTTGATGGCAGGGCGGCCCAGTTCATCAAAATCCTGTTTGGCTTCTTCAATGGCATCACCTTCCAGGGGCGCTTTATCTGAAGCCGGTATGGTTTTAACAGCATACAGGGGGAGGAACCTCATATTTCCCTTGTCAGATTTTTCCTCTACACCAAAAAGGAATTTAACATTGGTTGGGAAAGCCGATTTAACTACTTCATTTTCCAGGTAATTCAGGAATGTACCTGTATCCTGTAAAGCAACCCTTCCGATAGCAGAAGCAAAGAATTGTTTTCCGTTATTGTCAGTCTGCACATCTATCGGGTTCATAATCCTTAAGAAAGGATTCTGGTTCTGTTTGGCCTTAACACTGTCAATCACTTTGGATGTATCGCCGGCAGTAACTCCGTTAAGGTAGTTTTGCAGGTTATCATCCGCATTTTTTAATGCAGTAGCCAGTTCGTCTATCCGGTAAACTTCCCAGAACTGGAGGTTTGCAGATGATTGAAGGTATTTGCGAACCCTTACAGCATCAGTGATTCCTGCCAGTTCCACGTTTATAACCCCTTTGTTCTCATCAAGGTTGATATTCGGTTGCGCCACCCCGAACTTATCTATACGTTTAACAAGTATCTTATAAGTCTGGTTGATGGCACCTTTGGCAATGTTCTTTATCTTGTTGGTAACAGTACCGTCATTATCTACAATCTTAATTTCCTTACCCGGACCTGCAAAAAGAGCGCTCAGGCTGCCTGCACCGTTTTGTTTGATATATGCATTGGTGAATAACGTGATGTAGTTTTCTTCACTGTTTAATTTCTCTGCAGTTGCCGCCTGCAGGGCCAGCATCAGTTTGGGGTCTTTAGGGTTATTACTGAGCGATTTGATCAGTCCTTCCAGGCTAACGTCCATCGTTACACTGATACCGCCCTGGAGATCGAGGCCAAGGTTCAACTCGTTTTCCTTGCACTTCTGGTAAGTAGTTCCTACCAGTGGAAATATCTCTTTGTCCCTGGTGCTGTCAAGGATGTGTTGTGTACGTGCTTTAACCAGTTTATTGAATTCATCGGCCGGTAAACCTGATGATGATTTCTTTACCTGGCGCTCTGCCGTTGCCTTAACGCTGCTTTCATAATTGCGTACCACCCAGGTATAAGAAAGTTCCCAAAGTGATATCAGAATTAAAGCAATGGTGAAAAACCAAACTAAACCTTTCAGTTTCATGTTAATGTACTTTTTTTATCTAAGTAGTTAATTTTTTTAGAGTGTGCAAAGATAGGGGAAAAAGCATTTGAACTTAGTTGCTGGCCATATTTACCCTTTTAAGCGTTATTATTTGATTTTCAATGGTATTACTTATTAAATATTACAATAAAAATATATTTGATTAGAAGTGTACTTAATCATGCGAATAAACCGGTTGGTGGGTTTTCCGGATTCCGGGATGCGAAATTGTATTTATGATAGTATGGATGGCCATAGTTATCATCACGGGTAAATGGTTAATAATTTAATTGAAGGCATTTCATTTGTGTTTAGCCGGCGGCAGGATGAAAAATTGTTTCCTTTGTATGATAAGTACCAAACGAAAGCAATGATTATCGTTTACAACGATGCCGTATGGTTAATCATTGCAATGAAAATGGAGCCAGTTAATTTTGGCTGTGATAAATAGTTACTTTTGCAGCAACTTACTATATAAAATATGCGTTTATCTTCCCTGTTATCCCGGTTCAATGAGCCTGAAACATTGAAAATGGCCAAACTTGGCCGAGAGTTGAGGGCCAATGGAATAGACATCACCGACCTCAGCCTGGGGGAACCTGATTTTGACACTCCGGCACATATTAAAGAAGCCGCCAAGAAGGCTATAGATGACAATTTCAGCCATTATACGCCGGTTGCCGGTTACCTCGACTTACGGGAAGCCGTTTGTACAAAATTGTTAAGAGATAACGGTCTGCATTACACGCCCGACCAGGTGGTGGTAAGTACCGGCGCCAAACAAAGTATTGCCAATACGGTTTTAAGTATAGTGGATGCAGGCGATGAAGTGATTATTCCGACTCCTTACTGGGTAACCTACAGTGAAATTGTGAGGCTGGCGGGAGGAATCGTAAAACTGGTGAAAACCAGCCTGGAAAACGGGTTTAAGATTACCGCCGAACAGCTTGAAGCCGCTATCACGGATAAAACAAGGCTCTTTATGTTTTCAACGCCATGTAATCCTACCGGTGCCGTGTATACGAAAAATGAGCTTGAATCGCTGGCAGCCGTTTTTAAAAACCATCCGCAGGTGTTTATCATGAGCGATGAGATTTATGAACATATCAATTTCACCGGAAAGCACGAAAGTATCGCCGGTTTTGATTTTCTGAAAGACAGGGTAATCATCATAAACGGCCTGAGTAAGGGGTTTGCCATGACGGGATGGAGGCTGGGCTATATTGCGGCCCCGGCTGACATAGCCAAAGCATGCGATAAGATTCAGGGGCAGTTTACCAGCGGCGCCAACGCCGTTACCCAACGGGCAGCCATAGCCGCTTTAACAGGCACGCTGCAGCCAACACATTCCATGGTTGAAAAATTCAGGGAACGCAGGGATAAAGTGATGAAACTAATCAGCAGCATTCCGGGTATCATCTGCAATGAACCGCCCGGTGCTTTTTATGTTTTTCCCGATGTTAAATCATATTTTGGCACAGTTACACCTGCCGGCGAAACCATCAGCAATGCAGACGATTTATGCATGTATTTCCTGCATACGGCCCATGTTTCGGTGGTTACCGGAAAAGCCTTCGGTGAGCCCAATTGCATCCGTATTTCATTTGCCAACAGCTCCGAAAATATTGAAAAAGGATTTGAAAAGATCAGGAATGCGCTGGCAGTGTTGAAATGAGTTGGGGGGGAGGTTTAAGTCGTTTGAAAGGTTTAAAACGTGTAAAGGTTTAAAGTCGTTTAAGACGTGTGAAAGGTTAGGTTGTTTAAGTTGTGTGGAAGGTTTAAGTCGTTTAAATCGTGTGGGTCGTTTAAGTCGTTAAACTATATGTGACTTTATGTGACTTTTATTATGATTTGAATAAAGTAACGTCTTAAACGACATAAACGACTTTAACGTTTAAATGTTAGATTTCAGATTCAATATCTTCTTATGCAATTCCTCCACCTGCGGTATCAATAATTGGGCTTCGTCATTTGTAATTACAAAATGGCAGCGGCCCATTTTTTCCTCTTCATCCATCTGTTTTTCCATGCGTAAAAGCACCGCTTCGCGGCTTAGTTTATCCCTGTTCATTACACGGTTTAACCTCAGCGCTTCAGGTGCATAAACACCAATAACAAAATTTAAATGGCTTTCCGCACCACTTTCAAAAATAAGCGCCGCTTCCTTGATGGCGTAAGGGATTTTTAAAATTTTGTCTGCCTCATTCCGTTGCATCCAGCCTTCTGCATCTTTAATGGTTACCGGGTGTACAGCTTTATTCAGTTGAGATAATTTTTCCGGGTTCTTAAACACGAGTGAAGCCAGTTTACTTCGGTTCAAAAAGCCGTTTTCATATATCGTATCGCCAAAAAGCTGCACGATCTGCTGTTTAAGGGCGGCGTTTTCATTCATCAGCCTTTTAGCCGCATCATCTGCATAATAAACAGGTATACCAAGTACCTCAAAAATACGGGCAACAGTCGTTTTGCCGCTGCCGATTCCGCCGGTGATACCTATTCGCAACATAAAAAGGAAATATATTTATGATGTGTGATGTATGATGTATGATTTGAAGAAGGTACTAAATATTACACATCTTACATCATAAAATCATACATCTCAGATCATACATCATAAATCATACATCATACATCAAATACTATTTTTTCACTTCAGCGGCCGGCTTATTCACATTAGCAGACCATTCCATGCTGATAGAACTTTTTTCAATCTTTATGTAACTGCCCGGGCTCACTTCCAGCATCAGCGTTCCATCTTCATTAACTTTATTGATTGTACCATGAATACCGGCAATGGTTACCACTTTTTCTCCTTTTTGCAGGTTATTGATAAATGTTTTTTGCTGTTTTGCCTTTTTTGCCTGCGGGCGAATCATAAACATCCAGAAAACCAGGATCATCAATCCCATCATGATCAGTGTGCTCGTGCTTCCGCCTTTTCCCTGCGGGTCCATCATCAGAAAAATACTAAGTAATTGCATATTTGTTTTTGTTTTTGGCTGCCAAAAGGCAACCGGTTTGTTTATGAATGATTATTGTTTTCCTATTACGGTGCCCTTTAATAACAGGTCATTAAAGGGCGGGTTGGCATTGGAAGTAACGGTAACCGTTTTGTGTACTTCCCCGGGCCTGTTTTCACTGTTGAATTTAACTTTGATGAATCCCATTTCACCCGGTTTTACCGGTTCTTCCGGTTTTTCAGGAACTGTGCAGCCACAACTGGCAGAAACATGGGTAACCACCAGCGGATTATTGCCGGTATTTTTAAACCGGTAGCTGTATTCTACCACTTCACCTTCTGCCACACTGCCAAAATCGTATATACTGTCAATTACCTGTACCGTAGTTGGCACTTTCATTTCGGCTGGGATGGGCTTAGCGGGAATGGGTGCCTGTTTGTCTTTCTTACGTACATCACAACTGGTTAACGAAAAACTGAAAAATCCGGTGATGATTAATAAAATGAATTGGCGAAAGTTCATATTATAAAGTACTGTTTTTAAAATTCTTTTTTTCAATCTTGTTATCTGCAGTCAATTCCTTGTGTATGTTATCGAGCAACCCATTCACAAACTGGCCGCTTTGCGACGTACTGTAAGCCTTAGCAATGTCGATATATTCATTGATGGTAACCTTGGTGGGAATCGTTTCAAAATACAGGAACTCGCATACACCCATTTGCAGGATGATCAGATCCAGCGAAGCAATCCGGTCAGCATCCCAGTTTTTAAGTTTGGGTTTTATCAGTTCCAGGCAAAAATCCGATTTGTCCATCACCGTTTGCAACAGCGATTTGGCAAAATCCCATTTTTCCTTGCTCAGGAACTCACTGAAACTATGTTCTCCGGGTTTATTCAGGTAAGCAGGAACAAGGGTTTGCATCATTTCAGCATCATCGTCCCAGTTAATGAAATGCTCCTCCACATGGTTAATGAACAATTCATTTGGCAGCATCATGTTAGCAAAAATGAATTCCAGGATTTTTCTTTCAGATTTCTTATCGCGTTGAGCCAGTTCAGTGTATTCCTGGTATTCCGGAGTAGTTTTCAGCTCAGCATATACCTTTTTAACCAGGTCGGAATCCATCAGGCCGGGTAATTTACCGGCAGATAAGATGGCCTTATAATCCGGGCTCTCAACAATTTTCCATAACAATTCATTGCCGGCAATGCGGGTATTGGTAGACAGGTCGCTCGCCGTAGGCAGATGTTTGCTCGCTTTTAACCTGGCATCTGTTTCGGCATACCGGGCTACTTCGGTAATAAAATATATAAGGTATGTGAATAAATTCCTGCTTTCTTCAATTTTCCTGGTCAGGACGGAAAGTGGTTCTCCGGGTTTGGCTTGTCCGCTTACCGTATCCATGCTGTATAAGGTCTGCATCACTTTAACCCGGATATTTCTTCTGCTGATCATTTGTAAAGAACTTTATTTTGGCTGCAAATTTACGGGTTTAAAATTTCAGGCCGCAGAATTAGCCTGTAAATCTTGATCAAATGAAAAATTGTCTTAACCTGCGAGTAATAAACTGACATACTGCTGATAACC
>CALKVC010000163.1 GCA_937996595.1 uncultured Chitinophagaceae bacterium | reverse complement strand
GGAGTTCAGACGTGTGCTCTTCCGATCTGCCGAAATAATCAAGCTCAAGCAGCTTCAGGACCTGATTCAGGCAAAAGGTGAGCATATTAAGGTTATCAATTTCTGGGCTACCTTCTGCAAACCCTGTGTGGCAGAAATACCCTTTTTTATAAGTACGGTTGAAAAATATAAATCAAGCAAGGTATCCTTGTTGCTGGTTAGCCTGGATCTGCCTTCGTTTTACCCGAAGAAGATTGCATCATTTGTTAAAAAAAATAGATTCAAAACCGCCATTGCATGGCTGGATGAAACCAATGCCGACTATTTTTGTCCGAAGATAGATAATATCTGGAGTGGTTCTATTCCGGCTACGCTGGTGATAAATAAGAAAACCGGGTTCAGGAAGTTTGCAGAGGAGGAGATGAGCCGGGAAACTTTTGAAGCCATCATTAAACAGGCAATTTCAAATTAAGTATTTGAATAAAAAAGGACAAACTGCCTGCTGCCATGTGTCCTTTTTTATTCTAACGGGTTATTTATTGCGCTTGATGGTACAACCAACGCTCCTGCTTTCTTTTACTGTTATTTCTTTGTTGCCGGTAAGCTCGGTGATTGCTTCCTTAAGATGCTGTCTGTTTACAGCTGATGCATCAGATGGGTTATCGTCAATAGCGCCATGATAAACCAGTTTCAGGTTTTTATCAAACAGGAAACATTCAGGGGTTCGGTTAGCGCCAAAGGCATCGGCAATTTCGTGGTTTGTATCTACAGCATAGTTCCACCTGTATTGCTGTTCTTTGGCATAGGCTTTCATGTCTTCATAACTGTCATCGCTGTTGCGCATGGCTTCATTGCTGTTCAGTAAGATTACGCCAATCTTCATTTTAAGGGCATATTCACTTATCGAAATTGTCCTGCCCTGGTTTTTAATCACATATGGGCAGGTATTGCAACTGAACATGACCAGTACGCCGTTTTCTTTCATGGCGTCACGCATGCTGATATCTTTACCGGAAATGTCTTTCATTTTTACATCAGCTTTGGGCATGTCTGCGCCAATTGGCAATACTTCTGCAAGCCTGAAGGAAACAATTAACAGCAGTGCCAACACTGCCATTATTGGGAATATTTTTTTCATGTCATATCAATTTAGTGTATGAAATTACACTATTCAGGAATAATCCGTTTTCCGTTCATGTATTAATGGCTGCCTGTTTTTTCTCTTCCTGTTCGCGTTGTGAAACGATTGTTTTCAGCGATTTGATACTTACATTCAGTTCAAACCCGATCAGCAGGGCCAGCGAATTGATATAAATCAGGGCCATCACCATCATGATGGTGCCTATGGAGCCGTACAGCACATTGTAACTGCCAAAATTCTTAACAAACATGCTGAATACAATGGATGCCATGATACTCAGGAAAGTTGCCAGCAGGGTGCCCGGGGAATTCAGTTTCCATCTTTTATGTACCGCTGGGGCATATTTAAAGATGAAACCGATACCATAATAAACCAGCAATATGATCATGGTCCAGCGGGTATATGAAATGATGTTGCGCCAGGCGCTGTCTTTTACCATGAGTTTAAGGATAGCACCCTGTGAAACCAGTAATAGCAGGTATCCCAGCAACAAACCGAATAATATCATGATCAGTTTAATGGCAATCCACCGTTGATGCAATCCCCTGCGTTTCTGGAAACCAACATTCTTTTTATTGAAAGCACGCATAAGCCCCATCATGGCGTTGGATGCAAAAAATAGGGACAGTAATAAACCGAATGACAATACCCCGATTTTAGAATCAAAAATGAAAGAATCTACAAACCTGATCACTTCTTTGTTATACACTTTTGCAGGTATGATATCGTAAATAACCTGGTGTAACTGTACTTGAATGCTTCTTTTTGAAATGAAAGGCAGGTTTGGAATAAGGGTGAACAGGAACAGGAAAGAAGGCGGTACAGCCATGATGAAATTATAGGATATGGCTGAAGCCCGTTCAAAGAGCCCGTGGGTTTTCATTTGGCGGTAAAAAAACCTGATAACATCATACAAAGGGACGCCTTCAAAACCGGGGAGGTACCAATGCTTGCTTTTTTGGAAAAGAAACCCGATGGGGCCCCTGGTTATGATTATCCTTTGAAGTTTTATCACCCGGTTGCTTATTTATTCCTGCTTAGTATTAAACTGTCCAGCGCACGCTGGTATGCTTTTGCATAAACCAGGTGTTGCTGGTAAGTAGCTGCAAAGTTAGAGTATCCGTTGAAATCGGGTTTGGCAACAAAGAAAATATAATCTGTTTCCGGTGCATCCAGCACGGCATCTATCGTTGATATGGATGCTGTTGAAATAGGACCCGGCGGCAGCCCGGTTTGCCTGTAAGTATTATACGGTGAAGGGTATTCGAGGTGGCCATGCATGATCCTTTTCAGCCCGAAATTCCGCATGGCATATTTTACGGTTGGGTCGGCTTCCAGTTTCATGCCTTTTTTCAGGCGGTTCATGTAAACACTTGCAATCAGCCCTTTGTCTTCCTGTTTATTTGTTTCTTCTTCCACAATACTGGCCATAGTATAAACCTGCTGTGGGGTAAGGTTATGGGCTGCTGCTTTTGCTTCCCTTTTACCTTCCCAGAATTTTTTCTGCTGGTCTGCAAAGCGGGCTAATATATTTTTCACAGGCGCATTCCACCACATCAGGTATGAATTGGGAATGATAAGTGTCATCATTGTGTTACTGTCAACACCATATTTTGCCAATGAATCGTTGTTGGTTATATACCTGATCACTTCCAGTGAATCTGTTTCAAATTGCTGGCCTATTTTTCCGGCAAGATCTTCCTTGGTCCTTATCTTATTTATTACAATCCGTACGGGTGTTTGCCTGCCTGATTTTAACATTCTTACAAGGTTAATCAGGTTCATCCCGTCTTTTATTTCATATTTGCCGGCTTTAACCTGTTTATGATAACCCGCCTGCCTTGCTATTTTATCGAAGAAGAAGGTTCCGGATATAATTTCCTGCTCTTTAAGGGAAGCTTTTACCTGGTCGTATGTTGCGCCAGTATTAATATAGAAATACTTGTTTTCCGGAGCGGAAACCAACGGGCCAAAAACAATCCATGCTGCATAAACCACTAAAAGCAGCACGGCAAAGAATATGATGAGCAGTATTTTTTTCATGTAATAACCGGTGATGCCGGCAATATATAATAAAAAACCCCGCTAAGGTTAAGCGAGGTTATAAAATTATTATAATTAAGTTTATTTCTTGTTCGTATCGGCGGGTAAAGTAACTGTGTTTCCGGGTTTTGCCTCTTGCTTGGAGGGTGAAGTAGATATGCCTTTAATCAGGTCTTCTCCTGAAGCCGCAGTTCCTTCTTTGGGAATAAAGGCCGGTGAAACCAGGCAAAGCAACCCAACAATTGCAGCAAAAACCCAGGTTCCTTTTTCAAGGATGTCTGTTGTTTGTTTTACACCCATCAACTGGTTGCCCAGGCCCCCGAAAGTACCGGATAAACCGCCACCTTTTGGGTTTTGAATTAAAACGATCAATCCAAGAACCACAGATGCAACAATGATCAAAACACCAAATAATACTAACATGCTAACTGATTTATACTTTATTTTTATCTGAAACCCGGTTTTTTTGTACGCCCAGGCTTTCTATTTTGGCTGCAAAGTAAACGCTTTTGGAAGGATTCAGCAAACTTAATTTTTCATAAATTTCAGCCGCTTTTCCGTTTTTACCCTGCTGAACATAGGCTTCGGCCATTGATTCTGTTAGAATTATGCCTTCTTCATTGCTTTTTTCAGCCAGTTTTTGTACAAGAATGTCTACCTGTTCATTCCCTTCCGGAAGTTTATTGCCATGAACTTTTTTCATTGTTTTCAGCCATTCGGTGAAACTTTTTAACTGTTTGCCCAGTTTATCGCCGGTTTGTATTTCTTCGCTTAATTTAATCCCCTGTGATGCAAAATAATCGGTTGCCGACAATGGTTCAAAAAGCATTTCATTATTTAATACAGGCACAGGTTCAACCGCTTTAGGGGCAATTTCAGTCATGGTCACGGCCGGTTCCTTTATTTCCTGCTGATGCAGCCGGTAATTCAACAATAAATTGCTTTGAAAATGAAGGGCCGTTTTGGCTGCGATCTCATCATAGTCCGGTTGATCTTTTGCTGTTTGCTGCAGCAGGAAAAAATACGGAAGGGAGAAATAAGGATATTTTTCACTGATGGAATACAACTGTTGCCTGCAACTTGCCGATGCCGGATCGATATGTAAAATATTTTTTATCAGTTGTGGCCTGTACATAGCTCAAAACTACTTGATTATCGGGCAACGGGCAAATTACCAGTTGGAAAATATTTTATTGAAAATTTCATCCACTATATTTCTCACCATTTCATTATTAAGCGAAGATTCTGCCTGCGAAAGGGATTGTGTAGCCGGAAAATCAAACGTACGGGTAAGGTCTGTTTCAAAATTCTTCTTTTCATCCAGTGTATTCCGGAAAACCAGGTGAAACCCTACAGTCAACCGGTTGCTGGCTGCATTATTGCCGGTAATACTGATGGTACTTGTAAAATACTGTGAAACAAATCCGCTGATATCATAATGCGCATCGTCTTCATTGGTCTGCCTTAACCTGGTTGTATTGATGATTTTTTGTTTTAATCTTTCCGTAAGCTGGGGGCTAAGCTGTGTATTTACATATTGCGCCTTGTTTTCAAGGTAGTTCACCCTGAACGTCTTTACTTCTTCCGGAATCGGTGATGTGTCTTTAAATGAATATTTGCATGAAGCATAGTTGAATATGGCCATCAGCAGCATGCAACTGAAATATATTTTGAGCTTACTGTATTTATTCACTTTAATTTTTTTGTGGTATAAATCGTTTTTGTAAGAATTGAAAAATTAATAAATGAAATCTCCAAATCCCCTCCATTTCCAAATCATTCCATCTCCAAATCTCCAAATCAATCCATCTCCAAATCCCTCCATCTCCAAATCAAAAAATCACAAGTTCTCAATATCATATTCCTTCAGTTTCCTGTACAATGTTCTTTCGCTGATGCCCAGGTCCAGGGAAGCATCCCTTCTTTTGCCGCGGTGTTTTTTCAATGCTTTTATGATAAGTTCTTTTTCCTTGTCTATGATACTGAGCGATTCTTCCACATCTTCATGCTGCTGAATGGAGGACTTGTCATTTTGTAACAGCACGGCAGGCTGGTTCTGCGAATACATGTTTCCGCCGGGCGTATTTACGTGTAGTTCTTTCACCATGGCCGGATTCCCATTATCGGGCTGGAATACCGGAGCATGTTGTGCCAGGGATGGATTTTGCAACAGGTCGAAGAACATCTTCTTCAATTCATTCACATCCTTCTTCATATCAAAGAAAAGCTTGTACAGTATTTCCCTTTCATTGGCGAATTCGGTTTGGCTTACGGCACCATTGCCACCAACGAGTACGGGTAAACGGGAATAATTATGTTCCGGTAAAAAGGCTTTCAACTGTTCGGCATTAACTGTCTTTTCTTTACTGAGCACCGATATCTGTTCAGCAATATTCTTTAGTTCACGAACATTGCCCGGCCATGAATAATTGATCAGCAGGTTTTTTGCATCATCTGTAAGCTGAACGGAAGTGGTTTTATAGCGGTCGGCAAAATCGGTAGTAAATTTCCTGAAAAGCAGCAGGATGTCTTCCTGCCTGTCTCGCAAAGCCGGAACCCTGATCGGCACAGTATTGAGCCTGTAATACAAGTCTTCCCTGAATTTGCCGGTATGCGTATATTCAAGCAAATCTTTATTGGAAGCTGCAATTACCCGCACATCGGTTTTTTGAACCTTGCTGCTTCCTACGCGGATGTACTCGCCGGTTTCAAGCACCCTGAGCAGCCTTGCCTGGGTTCCCAATGGCATTTCTCCAATTTCATCCAGGAATATAGTACCGCCGCTCACAGTTTCAAAATAACCTTTCCGGCTGTCTACTGCACCGGTAAATGAACCCTTTTCATGCCCGAATAATTCCGAATCAATAGTGCCTTCTGGAATGGCACCGCAGTTTACGGCAATAAAAGGGTTATGTTTCCTGGAAGAAAGCGCATGTATGATCTGCGAAAACACTTCCTTGCCAACTCCGCTTTCGCCGTTTATCAATACACTCAGGTCGGTATTGGCTACCTGCACAGCCACATTCAATGCATGGTTGAGGGCAGGAGAGTTACCTATGATGCCAAATCTGTTCTTAATTGATTGCTGATCCATATAGTACCTGTAAATGGGCGTTTATATTATCGTTTAAAATAGGGTTAAATGGGTTGTTAAAAGAATAAGTAAAAAAGCATTTATACTTGTACGTTATATACCTGGCTGCGCCATTACGGCATTGCCTAATAAGGTGCCTGCTGTACAATCTGCAATTTCAACCATTACATAATCGCCTTTTTTGAAATCTTTTTTAGGGAAAACAACTACTTTATTATTGTCTGCCCTGCCATATAGCTCCAGATCGCTTTTTTTGGAATTGCCTTCAACCAGCACTTTCAGCGTTCTGCCAACATCTTTTTTCATGCTGCCCAGGGAGTGCTGCCGGTGCAGGGCAACCAGTTCCTGCAACCTTCTTTTTTTTACGGCAAGCGGAACATCATCTTCAAAACGGCGGGCCGCCAGTGTGCCCGGCCTTTCAGAATAGAAATACATATATGCCAGGTCGAACTGGCAGTATTCCATCAGGCTCAGCGATTCCTGGTGGTCTGCTTCAGTTTCTGTACAAAAACCGGCTATCAGGTCTGTAGATAATCCGCAATCAGGCAGAATCTCCCTGATCCGGTTAAATTTGGCAATATACCATTCACGGCTGTAGGTCCTGTTCATCAATTGTAACAGCCTGGAGCTGCCACTTTGCACAGGAAGGTGAATATAGTTGCAGATATTATCGTATTTCCGGATGGTAAACAACACTTCGTCTGTGATGTCTTTAGGGTGGGAAGTAGAAAACCTTACCCGCAGCAAAGGGGATATAAGGGCAACTTTTTCAAGCAATTGGGCAAAGCTGACTGATTCATCTGTTTGTTCATCCATCCAGTAATAACTATCTACATTCTGTCCAAGCAGGGTCACTTCCCGGTATCCGTCATTGAATAAAGCTTCGCATTCCAGCACGATGCTGTTGGCATGGCGACTGCGTTCCCTGCCACGTGTAAATGGAACCACACAGAATGAACACATGTTATTGCAGCCGCGGGTAATGCTTACAAAGGCATTAACGCCATTGCTGTTTAGCCTAACGGGAGAAATGTCGGCATAGGTTTCATCGCGGCTCAGCAGTACATTAACAGCTTTCTGCCCCCCATTGGCTTCTTCAATTAAAGAAGGAAGGCTGCGATAGGCGTCCGGACCAATTACCAGGTCAACCAGTTTTTCCTCTTCCAGTAAATCGGCTTTCAGGCGTTCGGCCATACAGCCTAAAACACCAATGATTAAACCTGGGTTTCCTTTTTTTAGTGATTTGAATTCTGTTAACCGTTTACGTACCCGTTCTTCGGCTTTTTCCCTGATTGAACAGGTATTTATCAAAATCAGGTCGGCCAGTCGTTCTTCGGTGGTTGCTGCATAACCTTCTGCCTGTAAAATGGATGCAACCACTTCACTGTCGGCAAAATTCATAGCGCAACCATAACTTTCTATATAAAAATGCCTGTAGGCATTAACTGGTATATCTTCAGTAGCCGCAAATACTTCTCCCTGCCTTGATTCATCATGTGTTTTATCAATTGCCAGATACTGCATCGGTAGTCAAAAATTGAAATACAAAGATAGCAGAAATCAGTTGAAAAGTGACAGGATGTCAGCAGTTTTACCTTATACGGGGAAAATCAATGATTCAGTTGTTTGCTAAGCCAACTGTTTTTTATAGGGGTGATCCAGTTTTCTGCCAGTTGTTTTTTTGTTAGTACTGTATTGTTGAAATAGAGGGTTTCTTCATCCAGGAACTTATTTTCAAATGCATAGCTAAGCTGAGATAATGGAATTAGTTCTATTTTGTTTTTTATTACAAACGCCAGGGATTGCCTGTTGAACATATCAACCTTGAATTTTTCTTCGATATTTTTAATTAACCTTACCGATTTGTCGGTACTGCACCCGCTCACGCCTGTTGCCGTTTCATCGGCCAAGATGATGATAAACCTGCCGAAAAACAGGTTGGCAAATCCTTTAACAGGAACCCCGTGGCTGTCCCAGTTACTGATAAAGTCCTTCAGCATATCTTCCATTTCCAGTGCTTCGCTGATGAAGAACATACGGCTGCTCTGGTATATCCAGACACGGGAATCATCATGAAAATTTTCAGGAATATGCTGTTGAAAATCTAGGTCCATTTCGCAAAGGTAAGAACGAAATGCAAATTGTATGGCAAAGCCTTTTTAATTGGCTATTGAATATTGAAAATGGTTAATTGGATATTTATGAATGTAAATACCCAGTATTCAATTTAAGGAAGCTGCCACTAATTCAGCAATATCCATTACGGCAACTTCATCTTCTTTTTCCTTGTTTTTTACCCCGTCTGTTAGCATGGTATTACAAAAAGGGCAGGCAGAAGCAATAACAGAAGCGCCGGTTTCAAGTGCTTCATTGCTTCTTTCTATATTGATCCTGGTATCTCCTTTTTCTTCCTCTTTAAACATCTGTGCGCCACCGGCCCCGCAACATAAACCATTGCTCCTGCAGCGTTTCATTTCTATCAGGGATGCATCAAGCGCTTCCAGCACTTTCCTGGGTGCATCGTATATGTTATTAGCCCTTCCCAGGTAACAACTGTCGTGATAAGTAATTTTTTTTCCCTTGAAAATGCCTCCTTCTTTCATCATGATTTTTCCTTCATCAATCAGGTGCTGCAGGAACGTTGCATGATGAATCACTTCATAATTACCTCCCAGTACCGGGTATTCATTTTTGAAAATATTGAAACAATGCGGACAGGCCGTAACGATTTTTTTTATTTCATATCCGTTCAGCAACTGAATATTCTGGTATGCCATCATCTGGAACATGAATTCATTGCCTGCACGCCTGGCCGGGTCGCCGGTACACATTTCTTCCTTTCCCAGGATGGCGTACCTGATACCTACTTTATCCAGGATGGTTGCAAATGCTTTGGTGATCTTTTGCGCCCGTTGGTCAAAACTACCGGCACAGCCTACCCAGAACAATACTTCCGGATGTTCGCCCTTTGCTAAAAATTCTGCCATTGTAGGTACATGCATAAGTTATAGTTTTGTGCAACAAAGTAAACAACATTTTATCATTGATGCCTGTTTGGCTGCATTTAATTTTACAAAATCATTTTACCGTTTGAAAAAGTTCCTGAATCGAATAACCCATTGGGAAGCCTGGCCATTTAAGCTTTTATATGCACCCATTGCGCCTTTTTGGGTTTTATATATGATCCGTTCGGGGTCAGTTTGGTTTTTCACACCCAGTAATCCCAAAATTACCTTTGGCGGTTTGGATGGTGAACCGAAAAAGGAAATGTACAACCTGTTGCCAGCAGCATTATACCCTGCAACATTCAATGTATTGCCTACCGATGATGTTGCTGTTTTGATTCAAAAAATGCATGAGCATGGAATTACCTATCCTTTTATCGTAAAACCGGAAATCGGAGGGCAGGGGATCCTTTTCAGGAAGATTGACAATGAAGCTGCACTCAGGCATTATCATTCACTGGTTCCTGTAGAATATATGGTGCAGCAGATGGTAAAATACCCGATGGAGGTAAGTGTGTTTTACATACGGCATCCAAAAGATGAAAAAGGGAAGGTAACCGGTTTTTTACACAAGATACCCTTACATGTTACCGGTGACGGCAAAAAGGCATTATATGAACTGGTTAATGCCCACCCTAAAGCGTCTAAACGGGTGGAAGAACTGAGAGGGAAGCACCATAGCAGTTGGGAAAAAGTGATACCGGCCGGTGAAAAATATATCCTGAGTTACGCAGCTAATCATAACAGGGGCGCCCATTTCGTTGATCTGAAAGCACATATTGATGATGACCTGGCGTCCGTATTTGATAAAATTAGCCACCGGATAGATGATTTTTTTTATGGCAGGTACGATATCATGTGCCAAAGTGTTGAAGACCTGAAACAGGGAAAGAATTTCGCGATACTTGAATATAATGGTTGTGGTGCGGAACCTAATCATTTTTATGATACCGGGTATACGCTGATTGGCGCATACCGGGAAATTCTTAAGCACTGGAAAGACTTATATAACATTTGTAACTATAACCGAAGCAGGGGCATAAAACCCTGGCCGTTTCATAAAGGCAGGAAATTTCTCAGGAAAACCAATGAGCTGTTCCGTATTATGCGGGAAGCGGATAAGCGAATTGGATAGGAACGCGGATGACGCTGGTTTGGTGGTAATTGGATAGAATAGATGCAAGTTTCAACAATCTTCCCAGTAACAGTAGTTTGTGTAGTTGACTTGAAAAGTATTGTTTCAACGTCTGCTGTGTTGGCCTTTGCTGATATTTGCGAACCGTAGCCATCATAAGTAGCCTTTAAAGCCGTTGTTAGTGGTTGTTCTATTAAGTCTAAAATTGATTTATTTCCGTGTGTGTGTTTGTCGGTTACAGCAGAATCGTAACTACTTTTTAGCGCATTAGTCAAATCATTTTCAGAAAGTCCTTTGCCACTAACTTTGTCAACTTTATTATTTAGTAGGTTATCTGTTTCACTTTTTGTGTATCTGTTACCTATTGCTGTTTGCAAGTCAGAAATAGACTGCAAAACACTCGAACCGTTGGTATTAACCCAATTATAGGCAGTATCATAGTAACCTTTTAAAGTAGATGTAAGCCATTTTAAAGTAGATGTTTCTGCGATGTCTGATGCATCAAGTACAACTGCGCCCGTCTTACCGTTTACAGAACTCACAGCACCGCTACCACCATTCGGAAAATTTCCATCGTAAAGCGTAAACGATACAACCATTTGTGAGGCTGTCAAATCTAAGTTTACAGTTTCACCTCTGTATGTTATTTCAAAATCTATTCTCATCTTGTTACAGCTTGAAGTACATCTAGTTTACCTTTGATGTATATTTTAGAACCAATGTTTGAAAATACAATACGAATGTCATAAGCATAACTACCCGCTTTAATTCCAACCGAAAAACGTTTAAATGATAGTTTTTTCGGTGTGCCTGCTAATATTTCAAAGTCATTTTTATCTAATGAAAATCGATGAACCACCGTTGGCGAATCGGGTTTGTCCCGCACATACAAATCGACCGAAGTAATCAAATCGCAACCGTCTAAAACAGTTCCGTTTTGTTCGGTCATGGTAATTGGTGTTTGAAAACCCTCCCAATATGTACCGAAAATCATGGCTCTATCACCAGTCAAATCGTATTGTAATATTTTATTTGTTGGTGTACTCATATACCCGTTTTATCCCCGTCCTTTGCAAATGCTGAAACAAGTGTTACTAAAAATACGCCTATTGCGCCCATAATAACCGCAAAATCAGACGAAGTTATGACCTTCGCAATAAGCAGTCCAAGCGAAATAAAAAGACTTAAAACACCCGCTAATGCAACAAGCGAAGTTTTCCAATTTTTTACTATTGATTTCATCCTAATTTACTTTTAATCCAAACCTTTATTTTTTCACCATGCTTTTTAAAGTACGGTTTTATGATTTTTATCAGCCACAATCCGATTGTAGATACCACAACCGATAATAGCGATTTTCCGATTAATACCGCAATGCCTACCGAAATGTTTACCATTGACTGTTTCCATGTTAAACCGTCTAAAAAACCATGTGTAGCGTCTAAAATTCCCATTATAGAACTAAAAGATACGATTAGCACGTCTTCAGTGTGGCTACCGAAATAGCGTTCGTATTCCTTTAGGTTAAACCCGTTGAATATTCCAAAGGCTACAAAGCCTACCCACTTTAATATCCAATATCTTAACTTTACCACCTCAATGCCTGTCACTTTCTAAATTTATACCATGTAATAATTAATGCAAATACCCAAAAAACAATTTCCCATAAATCAATTTCTGCACCCGTTCCCTTTTTCTTTTTTTACTTCCATATATTTATACGCTTACAGTGCAATTTTTTGAAATAAGAATTGTTTCTAAATCTGTATTTGATTGTACATCAAGACAAGATAGTGTGTCAGAGTTGTAAAAGATACATTTAGTATCTAATTGTAATTGGCATCCACAAGGATCTGTTAATATATTAGTACAACTCATTATAAAAAGTATGAAATATTATCAAAATGTAATTTTGGAGAATATGGTAAATCTCCTTGAGATGGGTATTCTGTATCTAACCACTCCTCATCAAATTCTAATCTTAGAGAACCATCAGTGTCTATAACTAAATGACCATAAAAAACACCACAACCATTTGTGCTTGGTAAAGAAGTAAGTAAAACTAAAACTCTTCTAGTAACACTTGGTCTGTATATTAAAGGTAATGCATCAGAAGGAAAAATAAATCCTCCAGATTCATAGCCATCTAAAGTAGCAGAACCTTGAAATTCAACTTTACTTTTACACTCGTCTAAGTAAACTTTAATTAAATCACCTGCTTCAGGTCTTTCAAAAAAAGTTAGCCAAGAAGGTTCTGTACAAGATATATTACAAACATAATCTCTAATATTATCTATCTGTTCTTGTACTGTTTCTCCATTAGTTATACAATCTTCTTTTCCTTGTATAGACACACAACCTGCTTGAACTATATCTAAACAGACATAATCTTCAGGACAATCTCC
>CALKVC010000162.1 GCA_937996595.1 uncultured Chitinophagaceae bacterium | reverse complement strand
GCTGAATTTACTACTGTCCGCCCGAAGTTGCGCAAATACACTGTTATGCGCCGTTTTTCTTATTTGCATTTCTTGCAGTATAAATAAATCATATCATTCACACTTCTGTCACCTAATTTTTGGGCTTTTAATAAGTCCGAACATGGGTCTTCAAAACAGTCAATATTTTTACCGATTTTCTCGATTACAGGAATTTTATTAATTTTCTGAACACCACGATTTGCATATGCTTCCATGTAGTTTGCATTGTATTTTATTGCCAAATCAAAATCTTTAATTGAACCATCAATGTCCCTAATGTTACTTTTAGCAGTTCCACGCAAAAAGTAACCTTCTGCGTCAGTCGGTACAAGCATTAATAATTTGTCAAAATATTTTATTGCTTCTTCATTTTTCCCCTGTAACATTTTTATTCGCCCTAAATAATAATAGGCAGTTTCGGCTTGTTTTGCTGTTGTGTCAAACTCTAAAACCTTGTTGAAATCATTAATGGCTTTATTGTAGTCCTTCTTGTAAGAAAATGTTTTTGCTCTGTCTGTATAAGTAGCCGGGTCAAGAGAATCCATTTCTATTGCTTTGTCAAAACAAGAGATTGCGTCATCATATTTGTTTTGTCCGTTAAGAGCAAATGCTTTGTATATGTATGACATTTTAAGTCCATTTTTTGTTTCACCTTTTGAAATGGCTAGTGAAAAATTTCTTTCGGCGTCTGCAAATTTTTCTGCTTTTAAAAGTCGGACACCTTCACTAAAAGCTTTTTGTGCCTCTTCTTGTCCTTTTACAAAGGTTGTTGTCAGTAAAAATAGAAATGATACTAAAAGATATTTCATAGTTGCAGGTTCTTTTAAATGGCGCATAACACAAAGATTGCCGCTATTGTACGAATCACCAAATTTTCTTTAAGCCTTCTAAATGAATGAATTCTACTGTTTAGATTCAGGATTGTTGATTGCGCCAATCTGCGGATGAGCTGGGTCGTAGTCATACAACGTGTCTAATGGACTGATAATATTTACCAGGTTTTCCTTACTGATATGAAGATAACGCTCTGTAGTTCGTATATCAAAATGACCTAATATTTCTTTAATGTACTTTACATCAATGCCCTTTTCTAATAAATGGGTGGCAAAACTGTGACGCAACCCATGAAACCCAATCTCCTTATTTATGCCGGCATAACGTTTTGCCCGCTGAAATACCTGCTGCGCACTCCGCTCACTATATGGCCCGTCTCCATCATCACTGCTGAATAAATAATATGTGGGCTGTGGCTTATGCAATTTCATATACTGCCGCAACACATCCAGTAACAATACACTTAACTTCACCACACGGTCTTTCTTACCTTTGGCCCGGGCTACAAATATCTGCATCCGCTCACTGTCAATATCCTGCACCCGCAACTTTACCACCTCGCTTACCCGCAACCCGGCACTGTAAGCAGTAAACAATATGGCCTTGTGCTTCAGATTTTTTACCGATGCAAACATCCGCTTTAACTCTCCCTCACTTAGTACTTTTGGCAACAACATGGGGCGCTTGGCCCGGGGAATGGCCCATAACATTTTATCCTGCTCCAATACCTGCTCATAATAGAACTTAATGGCATTTAACCGGCTGTGCAAGGTATTCTCCGACAACTTCTCCTCTGTTGCACAGTATTCCATATATTTCTTTATATGTATCGCATTCAGCTTATGCGCACTTACTTTTCCCAGCTTTACCAGGAACCGCATAAACTCATTACGATATGTACGCAGGGTTTTCGGACTATATGCCTTTATAATTAGCATTTGCATAAATAAACGCAACGCTTCATTGTTTTCAGGCGATAAACTGGAAGCTACCGCAGGCCCGTTCCTGATCTTCCTCAACGTTTCAATGGCAATAGCTTCATGGCTTTGGGCCATATTCCCCGTTTCCGGCAACGGATCTTCTTTCTTTTGAGACAGGTATTCCGTCAGCATGTCAATATTAACGTCTGCAATACCCTGTGTTAACTTTACCAGCAGCCGCACCGATTCTTCCCGCAACGGCAAATGCCAGCGACGCTTTGTCCTGCTCCAGCGAATACCCGGAATATTACGGATGGCTTCATTAACAGCAGATAAATACCGCACACCTACTGCAATTCTTTCTTCATCCTTATGAACCATGATGTACAAGTGAATGGTCTCTTTTTGTGGGGCTTCGGAATACATACTGGCAAAATAGTTCTTGTTTTTAACGCAGAACTATTTTGATACTGAAGTTTATTCAGGACATGCTTATATATATTCAGAAGTATAAAAAACGCTGAAAACTTGGTCATTGCTTATCCAATATCCGCACTGGAATAGTGAAGGGAAGCCACATATTGTATTCTTCACACACAGTGCGTGAGAGCATGTGTTATCAGGCTTTCATTGAAGATTTTCAATATCATCAATATCTCTCGGCCTCCCGGATTCCTTTTTATTTTTTAATAAATCCTGGTATCCAATAAAATTCACTTCCAGATCATCTATGCTGACAACTTTTCGATTCATATAACATTTTTCGAAAGTTACACCATCAATTTCCGTTAATAAATCAATTCTAAGTGGAGGATACCCCAGTTGGATAACATTTCCGGGTTTTGTAAAATCTGAAATTTGTAAGCCATATGAAGAAAATCCGAATTCGTTAACTGCCTTTAATATTAAACCTGCATTTGTCTCAGACGGATTTAGCCAAATCTCCAGTATATCTTGGATGTCCATGAATCCCTACTGCATAACCACCAACTATTAAATATTCAGCTTTGTGTTTTATCAATAATTCTATAAACTCTTTGAAGTCTTGGCTGAACATCTTTTTTGAAATTTATATATTGTTGTCTTAATATTTCAATGGCATGCAGTCTTGCAATTTCACTTTGTGAACTCCAATATTTGTAATCTGAATTCCGGTCCTTTAGATGTACAATTTTAAGGAATTTGTCCATTCTCAAATATACGATTATTAGTTATGCTAATTTATTTAAACTTTTATATATGGATAGTTTGAAATAATGCCCCATAACAGCTTATAAATGACTGATTGGTTTCTTTAACTCGTCAGCTGCTGATGCATGGCTTATGCTGAGCATAGCCCGGATAGGAGCGAAGGACATGCAACAAAAGGTTTACGTAATATGTAAGATGTATAATGTATGATGTATGATTTATGATGTATGATTTATGATGTAGAATTATTCGCCCATGCCTTCGTCGCCGGCGGCATTGCTGCTGTTTTGTACCAGTTGGCCGAGCATGGCAGTTTCCTGTGGTGTAAACAGGCGCCACTTGCCAACCGGGAGGCCGCTTAGCGAAAAACTCATGATACGTATGCGCCTGAGCGATGTTACCCGGTACCCGAGTGTTTCGCACATCCGCCGTATCTGGCGGTTAAGCCCCTGCGTTAGTATGATGCGGAAGCGGTTATCGGTTTCCTGCTTTACAAAGCACTTATTCGTAACCGTTCCCAATATACGCACGCCGTTCCGCATGCTGTTTATGAAATCGCGGGAGATAGGCTTGTCAACCGTTACGATATATTCCTTTTCATGCGCATTGCCGGCCCTGAGTACTTTATTTACGATGTTTCCGTCGTTGGTAAGGAATATAAGCCCTTCCGAAAGCTTGTCCAGCCGCCCGATCGGGAATATCCGTGTTTTATACCCGATGAAGTCTATGATATTGGTCCTGTCTTTGAGGTCGGTGGTACAGGTTACGCCTTTCGGCTTGTTGAGCATGATGTACACGGCCGCCTGCTTTTTCTTCAGCGGTTCACCATCTACCAGCACTACATCGCCTTCCTTTACCCGGTTGCCCTTATGGGCATCTTTCCCATTGATGGTTACCCGGCATTCCTCAATATACCTGTCTGCCTCGCGCCTGCTGCAAAAGCCGGTGTCGCTGATGTATTTATTGAGGCTTGTATCCATATTGGTTTCCTGCTCTTGTTTGATCCTGTTTATAATAACCTTCCCTCATCCCGCACAGCACAAATAAAAAAAGGCCTTTTTACAAGCCTTTTATAAAAATGAAAAGTAATCTTATTCCGATTCTTTTGTTTCTGCTTTCTCCGGCTTATCGGCCTTTTCTGATGAAACCAGTTTACCTAGTTCGGATGATTTTTTCTTTTGCTGGGCCTTGGGTGCAAACATCACCAGCATCCTTTTTCCCTCCATCTTTGGTAAGCCTTCCAGGGCGCCCACATCCTTAAGCCTGTCGGCAAATTTAAGGAGCAGCAGCTCGCCGCGTTCCTTGAACATGATGGCACGGCCCTTGAACTGAACATGCGCCTTTACTTTATCGCCTTCTTTTAAAAACTTTTCGGCATGTTTTACCTTAAACTCAAAATCGTGATCGTCGGTATTTGGTGTAAAACGGATTTCTTTAACCTCGCTGGTTTTAGATTTCGCTTTTATTTCCTTTTTCTTTTTCTTCTCCTCGTACAGGAATTTGTTGTAATCGATAATCCGGCATACGGGCGGATTGGCTCCCGGGGAAATCTCTACCAGGTCTAATTGCATGCTTTGTGCCAGCCTGAACGCTTCCTGGGTGGAAAATATGCCGGGCTCAATGTTTTCACCTACCAGCCTTACTTCAGGCACTTTTATCATGTGATTGGTACGGTGCTCCTGTTGCTGTTCTTTTTTAAATCGGGGGTTGAATGTGCCTCTTGGAGGCCTTGGTGGAAATGCCATTTATTTGTTTATAGTTGTTGGTTTTTAGTTTATAGTTAATAGTTGTTAGTTATTAGTTTATAGTTGTTCGTGAATAGTTTCAAAATCATACATCACAAATCATACATCACAAATCATACATCATACATCATACATCATACATCTCAGATCTCCATTACACCTTATGCACCGCGCCTTCATCTTCCCTGCGTTCACGTATTTCTTCCTGCAGGCTGATGCTGAATTCTTCCAGGCTTAAAGTTCCAATATCGCCTTTGCCCTGCCGGCGGACTGATACCTTGTTCTCATTCATTTCTTTTTCACCAATGATGAGCATGTAAGGTACTTTCAGCATTTCTGTATCGCGTATCTTCTTGCCAATCTTTTCCTGCCTGTCGTCAATTTCCACACGAATATCTGATTTTTTCAGCGTTTGCAAAACAGTATTTGCATATTCCATGTACTTATCGCTGATTGGCAGTATTTTAACCTGCAACGGTGCCAGCCAGGCCGGGAACTTTCCGGCATAATGCTCCAGCAAAAAGCCGATAAACCTTTCGTGGGTACCCAGGGGCGCCCTATGTATGATTAACGGCACTTCGGGTGTGTTGTGCTGACTGGTATATGAGAGCTTGAATTTATTGCCACTGTTAAAATCTACCTGGTTGGTAGCCAGCGTGAATTCCCGTCCGATGGCGCTCCAAATCTGCACATCTATTTTTGGCCCGTAAAAAGCTGCTTCATCCTGCACTTCAATATAAGGGATATTTGATTCAATCAGCACCTGCCGTACCATGGCTTCCGTTTCCTGCCATAATTCCGGTTCATTTACGTATTTCTGCCCCAATTTGGTTGGTTCATGCAAACTAAGCCTCATTACGTATTTATCAATGCCGAATATCTTAAAATACTTGATGTACATGTCATTTACTGCCCGGAACTCATCTGCAAACTGCTCTTTGCTGCAATAGATATGCGCATCGTTCATATGCAGGCAGCGAACCCGCATCAGCCCGAATAATTCTCCGCTTTGTTCATACCGGTAACAGGTACCGTATTCAGCAATGCGGTATGGAAGGTCTTTATAGCTTTTCTGGTCGGCATCAAAAATCTTATGGTGATGCGGACAGTTCATGGCTTTCAGGTAATATTTGGTACCGTCCAGTTCCATTGGCGGAAACATGCTGTCGGCATAGTAGGGCAGGTGGCCGCTGGTGAGGTACATGCTTTCCTTGGCAATATGCGGGGTTACCACACGCTTATAACCGGCTGCATGTTCGGTTTCCTTAGCCAGCTTTTCCAGTTCTTCAATAATCACCGTTCCGTTGGGTAACCATAATGGCAAACCCTGCCCCACATCATCATCCATCGTAAATATGCTGAGTTCCTTACCCAGTTTGCGGTGGTCGCGCTTTTTGGCTTCCTCCAGCATCAGCAGGTATTCGTCCAGCTCTTTTTGTGCCGGAAATGAAACGCCATATACACGGGTTAGCTGCTTGTTCTTTTCATCTCCTTTCCAATATGCACCGGCCACATTGGTAAGTTTGATGGCTTTTATTAAACCCGTTCCCGGAATATGCGGGCCACGGCAGAGATCGGTGAATGCGCCCTGGGTGTAAAATGTTATTTCGCCGTCGTTGAGGTTGCTCAGCAGGTCAAGTTTGTACTCATCACCTTTTTCGGTAAAATAGGCAACAGCTTCAGCCTTACTGATTGATTTTCGTATGAATGGATTGTTCTTTTTAGCCAGTTCAGCCATCTTTTTTTCCAGGGCAGCCAGGTCTTCTTCTGTAATCTGCTTGTCGCCCAGGTCCATATCATAATAAAAACCTTTGTCAATAGGAGGTCCTACCCAGAATTTTACACCCGGATACATGCTTTCCACTGCCTCTGCCATCAGGTGAGCGGTAGAATGCCAGAAAGTGGATTTTGCGCCTGTATCATCCCAGGTGAGTAATTGTAAGCTGGCATCGGCCGTTATAGGCCTGGATGCATCCCAAATTTCATTGTTCACACTGGCAGCAAGCACTTTTCTTGCCAATCCTTCACTGATAGATTTTGCCACATCCATGGCAGAAACCGCTTCCGGAAATTCCCTTACCGACCCGTCGGGTAATGTAATCTTGATCATGGTTAACTTGAATCCTCTCTTTTATTGAATGGCAAATTTAACGAACTCTTGGCTAAGGGAAAATTTATCTAAAATATCTTTGCATTTAAATTGTAAATTTAATTTACAGGAAAAGGATTGCTTAACCTCATTGAACAGGGTAGTAACCGGTAAAAACCGGTTGCCGGATTATTAAATTTTCAAGAAAGTATGAATAGATTTTTACTTGTAACAAGTATTTTTTTATTGCCTTCCGTGATGGTTGCCGCCCAGGATTTTAAAGGCCAGTGGAAGGGCAGTTTCCTGGATAAAAGCAGTTCATTTGCCGGTTGGGGCGGCGATACCTGCGATTATGTGCTGGAACTGGAAGTGAGCGGAAACACCGTTACCGGCCATTCATACACCTATTTTACGGATGGCGGCAAGAAATTTTATACCATCTGCGCATTAAAGGGATTTGTTGACCCGAACGATAAATATATTGAAGTGAAGGAAGTGGTACGTACCAAAACGAATGTTCCGGTTCATATCAGGAACTGTTTCCAGGTGCATAAACTTACCTATTATAAGAAGGGCGACCTGGAGTCGCTGCAGGGTAAATGGGTTCCTGCGCCCAACCAGGAGGGCGATTGCGGGTATGGTATTACTAACCTGGAACGCAGGGTGCTCAAAAAATTAACACCTGTTTACAGCCAATCAGCTGCCCGCAATTCACCGGTTAAAAAGGCGCCTGTTGCCGGAAAATCTGCCGTTCAGCCCCATAAGAAGCAACAGCCTGTTACAGCCAAAGTAGAACCGAAGCAACTTAAAGAACCGGCTTTAAAACTGTCTGAAAACGGCAGGAAAGAAACGATTGACATGCCGGAATTACGTACCGACAAGCAGGAGAAAGTGATGGCCCCATCCGGAAAATTTGAAAAACGGAACAATACGCTGTTAAAGACCGTTGAAGTGGAGAACCCGTCAGTAAAGATAAGCCTGTATGATAACGGGGAAATTGACGGAGATACGGTATCTCTTTTTTATAACGGGAAACTGCTGCTCTCACGTCAACGGTTAACCGATAAACCATTATGCCTGCAAATAGATGTAGAAAAGGAAAATGACATGAATGAGCTGGTTATGTATGCGGAAAACCTCGGCT
>CALKVC010000161.1 GCA_937996595.1 uncultured Chitinophagaceae bacterium | reverse complement strand
TTTTTCGAGGTATTTTCCGCAGGACAGGGCCATCCAAAGCTGCCAAATATGGAGCTGTGGGTGTTATCATCAGGTCGCTGGCAAGCAATATTGATGAGTATCCGCATACGGGGGCTACCACATATAATGATTCATTTCCAAAAATCCCCGCCATTGCCATCAGCACAAAGGATGCAGCATGGTTAAACGCCCGGCTTGATCTGAAGCAGCCGGTTTCTGTATTTTTTAAAACCAGTTGCCGGTTGTTGCCGGATGCTGCTTCATTTAATGTAATCGGAGAAATAAGAGGAACAACATTTCCTGCAGAGATCATTACGGTAGGCGGGCATCTTGACAGTTGGGATTTAGGTGAGGGCGCACAGGATGATGGTGCAGGTTGTGTACAATCCATCGAAATAATCAGGGCTTTGAAAGCAACAGGTATACAACCCAAACGAACCATCAGGGCAGTGATGTTCATGAATGAAGAAAATGGCGGCAAGGGCGCTAAAGAATATTTGTTACAGGCGAAAAAAAGGAACGAACGGCATGTTTTTGCCCTGGAAAGTGATGCGGGTGGGTTTACACCACGTGGTTTTAGCCTGGATATGAAACCGGAACAGCGGTTAAAAATTATGAACTGGAAATATTTGTTTGATGATTATGCCGTGTACGATTTCAAAGCAGGCGGAAGCGGTTCCGATATCGGGCCATTGAAGGAAATAGGCACTGCTTTAGCCGGGCTAAGGCCCGACAGCCAGCGTTATTTTGACCTGCATCATGCAGCCACAGATGTTTTTGAGGCAGTGAGCATCCGGGAACTGAACCTGGGCACAGTTAATATGGCCGCCCTGGTTTGGCTTGTAAGTGAATACGGATTGTGATAATTTTGAACAACGATATTTTGGGAATGATATGATTGATATGTAAAATAGAGCATCAGTATCATCCACCGCTTTTTAATACTAAAAAAACATAAACATGCCTGACCAGGTAACAGCAACAACAACAACACCGGCTCCTAAAAAAAGCGGCATTAAAAAATTCTTTTTCAGGTTACTGCTTGTGATAATTTTGTTTTTGGGTGTACTGTTATGGTGGAAATATTTTTATGTTTTTGGGGAAGGGGTTAAATCCGGTGAATTGAATTACGTGGTAAAAAAAGGAAACATTTTTAAAACCTATGAAGGCAAATTGATCCAGTCGGGCTTCCGGTCCAAAGCAGCGGGCACGGTACAGTCATATGAGTTTGAGTTTTCTGTTACCAACGACAGTATTGCAAAGATACTGATGATGAACAGCGGTAAGTATTTCGACCTGCATTATAAGGAATATAAGAACCCGGTGGCATGGAGGGGTTACAGCGCTTATGTTGTTGATGAAATCATCGGGATGAAAGAGGTTGATCATTAATGGCTGTTTCCGGCAAACAGTAAAAAGATGGCAGGCTGCTTGTGTAATTCAGGCTTGTTTTTTTTCCAATAGGAAATACTTCGTGTTATAATTTGCTCTCCGGCATCTGTTATATTGGATGCTATGCAAAGTTTCGTTTCTCCGTTACAGTTAGTTATGATGCTGTCTAACAGCTGGTTATTCCGGTAAGGGGTTTCAATGAAAATTTTGGTGCTGTTTTGTTTGGCAGAACTGGTTTCCAGTTCTTTAAGTTTTTTGGACCTTTCTGTATGATCAATCGGCAGGTATCCTACAAATTCAAACTGCTGCCCGTTCATGCCGCTTGCCATCAGTGCCAGTAAAATAGAACTTGGGCCAACCAGTGGCCTGATGATACAGTTCATTTCCTGTGCAGCCTGTACCAGCACCTGTCCCGGATCAGCCACGCCCGGGCATCCGGCTTCGCTGATTATGGCAATGTTCCTGTTTTCCCGTATTTTTTCCCTGAATTGATTCAGCAGGTCATTTTCAGCCTTATGAATGGCATACCATTCAAAATCGTCAATCACGATATTCCTGTCAAGGCTTTTTAGGAATCTGCGTGCCGTACGTTCATTTTCGGCAAAAATTACCTGGCAGTTTTTTACGGCATCCAGCACATAAGCGGGAATCGTTTCTGTTGCATCAGGCGCAAGCACACTGGGTACCAGGTAAACGGTTGTCATTTATATGATAATTGTATGGCTTTTTTTAGCCTGGAATATGCTTAACGTAGCAGCTATAACGGCATAACTTGGCGCAAACAGCCAGCCAACCACCGGAACCAGGTGCATGAGATAAAATACCATTCCATTGCCAATGGCGAGCCCTTTATGACGGCCAATGAATTCAATACTTTGCTGGGTGCTCATTTTGTTCCGTTCACAACTGTAATCGAGCATGGAAAAACCCAGGTAATAGCATTCTATGAACAGGGATACGAGCGGGGTTATCCAGCCAAGCAATGGTATGAATGACAATATGAGGATACTGATTACATAAACGGTTTGCCATAACATATTCCTCAATGCTATCTTTATGGCCCTGGCAATATCAAGCATCAACTGTCTGAAGCTGAAGGGGAATTCCTTTTCTTCAATGATGCTTTCTGTTTTTTCGCTCAGGTATGCAAACACGGGTGAACCAATGATAAGGAACAGGTATTTGAATAATGAAAAATAGAACAGGAATAAAACGAGCCATAAAATCACCTGCCCGATGATGAACAGCCAGTTTAACCAGCTATCCTGCATTTTATCGAGCCAGGTTTTAACCCCCGCCTTTAGCAGCATGAATTCTATGGCGCTGTTGCTGGTAACCAGGAAAAAATAAGTTCCAATGAGGAAAAGAATGGTATAGATGAGCCCCGGAATGAGAATCCACTTCCAGAGACGGTGTTTTATGATAAACTGGTGCGCATGCCCGTAAGATTGTATGGCTATGATGATTTCTTTAAGCATTGGCAGTTTTAAAAGGAAAATAGAAATTTAAAGATAAGGAAAAATAGCGGCTGAACCCTTTTTGGCAATACGTAAGCAGTATTGCATTAATCTGTTTACAAGCAGGCTGAAAATTTATAGTAAGCGGACAACGTTGTTTAATATTCTATATTATTTTTAATGTTGAGATCAATATGCAGCATTACTTAGCATGAAACAATTACCTATACATTTTTTCGACAGGCATGATGTAGTGCAAATTGCCCGTGATCTGTTGGGCAAATTGGTTATTACAGCAATCGGAGGCGAAATTACCGGCGGCAGGATCGTTGAAACGGAAGCTTATGTTGGATTAACAGATAAAGCATCCCATTCTTTCGGCGGCAGGCGAACACCCAAAAATGAACATATGTATTGCGCTCCGGCCACTTCATATATCTATATATGTTATGGCATGCACCAGATGCTGAATATAGTAACCAATAAAAAAGATATACCGGATGCCATTTTAATCAGGGCCATACAACCGGAAACAGGTATAAATATCATGGAACGGAGAACCGGAAAGATACCCGGAGACCATACTATCACAAAAGGCCCGGGCAATGTTGGTAAGGCGCTGGGGCTAACCAAAACCAATTCAGGTATCAGCCTGTTAAAGGGGGAAATAGGGATTTACCGGGATAATCAAAGCGAATTAAGGGATGAATTAATCGGAACCAGTAAACGCATTGGTGTTGAAAGTGCCGGGGAAGATGGTTTATTGCCTTACCGGTTTTATATTAAAGGAAACAAATTTGTAAGTGGCCGGCCGGTTAAATAACCTGCTATGAATGTTTCCTGCCAATAATTAAGTAAATGGAAACCGGTTCCTGTTAAAATTTCGGACAGGGGATACCGGTACTCTCCGGCTTGCGTTTGATATATATAATTGAAATTTCTGAACCGCCGCGGCTGTTGGTAGCAGCTTTCAATGTACTGGTATTGATATCATAACTGGCGCCAATTCTCAAGCCTAGAAATTCTATACCAACATATGGAATGATTGCATCTTTAAACCTGTACCATGAGCCGATATAGAGGCTGGTGGGGTTTCGTTCACCGGGATTTGCATTCAGGGCGAGTGCACCGCCAACGATGGTTTCGCTGGCTTTGTTCTGCATCTGATGTATGACCGATGTATTCAGGGCTACCACATCAGAAACCGGGAATGTTCCGCCTGCGTGTATGGTTATCCTTCCGCTTAAATACCAGTTCTTATCAATAAAACTTACTTTAGGCCTGTTGATATGGTACATGGAAGCGCCTAAATAAAAATTATTCAAACCGTTAGAAGATCCTGAATATAACAATCCTGCATTCAGGTCAATATAACTCTGGTTGCTGCCATTGGCCAGCACTTCGCGCCTGGAAATATCGGTAAAGCCGTTTTGGGTGAGCATGCTTTCAAAGGTCAGCTTTGTGATATCAACCACCATGCTGCTGTAGGTACCCTGAAAACCGGCTCCAATCGTATGGTAGCCATCTTCATCTAAAGATTTATGATATGATAATGATATGGAACCATAATTCAGTTTAAGGGCGCTGTTGGCGCTTGCGTCAGAAACACCGGAAATACCTACTCCAAAAATATCGCCTTCCGGGATCCTGTTCTTCAAAATGGGAAAATCAACAGAAGCACTGGTAGTTACATATGCTTTCGGTATGGAAGGCCATTGGTCACGGTGATTGGCAGCCAGCCTCCATTGTCCGTCAAACTTACCGGTAAAAGCGGGGTTGAGTGTTAACGGGGAAGCAAAAAACTGTGAAAAATGCGGGTCCTGGGCCCATAAAGACCCAGATATTACAAGGGCGAATACAAATAATATGATTTTTCTCATCATCAGGCAACATTCATTATATCGTATAAAGATATGCATTTACAGCAAAATGCTGCACTAAAAAGCATGGTTTAACAACTGTTGAACAGTATATGCCTTTAAAATCAATGGGATGGAGGATTAATGCCTATGGATACAATAAAAAACTATTGTATTAAAACCAATTGATATTTGAAATATCTAATTCTGCATTTTTGAACCATAGGCCAGGTCGCCGGCATCTCCCAGACCTGGTACAATATATCCTTTAGCAGTAAGTTCATCATCAATATCACCACACCAGATGGTGGCTTTGGGTTCTGCCCTTAACACATATTCTATTCCAACCGTACAGGCAATGGCACAAACTATATGCAGTTCACGGATATCGCCTTCTTCTTTCAGGTGCTGTATAGACTTTACCAGCGAAGAACCCGTTGCCAGCATGGGATCGCTGATAATCACGATCCTGCCATCCATTTCGGGACAACTCATGTATTCCAGCCGTATATCGAAACTGCCGTCTTCATGGTGTTTACGGTAAGCGCTCAGGAAGGCATTATCGGCCCGGTCAAAATAATTAAGCAACCCGGTGTGCATGGCCAGCCCGGCACGCAGGATGGTTGCCAGAACCGGCTGATGTTTCAGCACCTTGCAGGTGGCCATTCCCATTGGCGTGGTTATCTCTTTTTCTTCACATTCCAGTTGCTTGCTTATTTCATACCCGATCACTTCTGCAATCCTTTCCAGGTTACGCCTGAACCTCATCCGGTCATTTTGCACGTCAACATCCCTGAGTTCAGATACCCAGTTGCTTACCAGGGAATGTGTTGCGCTGAGATTTTTTACCATGTTGTTGCGTATTGGTTTACCGATTTATTTTTATTACCCGTTTATTTTTTCAATATCATTAACAAACAAAACTATAATAATTTCATGGAGGATACTGTATTTTTAATGATCTGTTTTAAAAACAGTTTTTGTAAATAAAATTGAATGTATGAAAAATCAGATAATGTCCTTCATGCTCCTGGCTCTTTTCCTGGTTTCCTGTAATAATGCAGCCGATGAGAAAAAAACAGCCGCCACTTATGAGAAGGTAAAATTAACTGTTGAGGAGATAGAAAAAAAGAACCCGGAGCGGTTTTTATCAGTATCCGGGCATGAAAGAAAAAACCTGATCAACCAGACCGTTGTGAAAGGAACCGTTGTGAACAATGCAAAAATGGTTAGTTTCAAGGATATTGATATAAAAATTTCCTTTTACAGTAAAACCGGGGCCTTGCTGGAGGAAGACCACGAAATGATTTATGAAACCATTGCTCCGGGTAACAGCCATTCATTCAAGACTAAATTTTTTGCTGCCAAAGGAACAGACAGTGTGTCAATGAAAGTTATATCAGCAAAGTTCTAAGGAGATGTATGCTGTATTTATGATAACCTGAATCGGAAAGTTGATTTTTAAACAAACCTGAATGCATCTCCGTCAAATAATCCCTTATCACTTAATTTAAGGTGTGGAATTACCAGGAGTGCCATAAAGGAAAGTGTCATAAAAGGTGCAGCCAATGAAGATGACATCTTTTCCTTAACCATATGGTCAATGTCTGTATAAGCAGCGGCCACTTTATATCCGTCTTCATGACTCATGAGCCCGGCAACCGGGAGCCCCAAAACCAATTGCTGGTTATCACAAACGGCACTGATACCGCCTTTTTTTTGTATTACCAGGTTGATGGCTTTTGCCAGGCTATCATCATCTACACCTACGGCTACAATATTATGGCTGTCGTGTGCAACAGATGAAGCGATGGCTCCGTTGCTGATTCCAAAATTTTTAATGAATGCCCTGGCAACCGGCGACTGGAAATACCTGTTTACCACTACTATTTTCAGTATATCGTTTTCTGTATCACTGATTATTTCATGGTTAACTACTTTAGGAGATGCCATCAGTTTGTTCGTTATCAGTTGCCCGTCTAATGCTTCTATTACCGGAATCTGTTTTTCATTCCTGTAAGGCACTGTAAAATCTCCGGGTTTCTTTTCTTCGCAACTGAACTGGTTGATGGGTTCTGAATTTACCCGTTCTATTTTTGTTATGCCATTTTCAGCCACCAGTTGCCCGTTGATATAGGTTTTAATCACTTCAAAACGGGAAAGGTCTTTTACAAGAATAAAGTCGGCAGCATCACCGGGTTCAAGCAGGCCAACATCCAGGCGGTAGTGTTTCACCGGGTTTATGCAGGCTGCAGTCAGCACTTTAAAAACATCAATACCTTTGGCAACGGCCCTGGCACATAACTGGTTTATGTGTCCATCCGCCAGGCTGTCAGGATGTTTATCGTCACTGCAAAACATCATATTATCAGCATGGTCGTGCAGCAAACCGGCCAATGCTTCAAAATTTTTGGCTGCGCTGCCTTCCCTGATGAGGATCTTCATTCCATAATTAAGTTTATCCAGCGCTTCTTCCGCTGTAAAGCATTCGTGATCGGTGCTGATACCTGCTTCAATATATTTTTTAGCAGTTTCACCCCTGAGCCCGGGTGCGTGTCCATCAACCGGTTTATCATATTTTTTGGCTGAAGCGATTTTATGCATCACTTCTTCATCCTGGTTAAGTACGCCCGGGAAATTCATCATTTCACTCAGGTATTTTATTTCAGGGAGTTGAAGCAGGGCATCCACATCAGCCGCATCCAATGCAGCGCCGGCTGTTTCAAAAATCGTTGCAGGTACACAGCTTGGTGCACCAAAGTTGAATTTGAAGGGCACTTTTTTGCCGTTTTCAATCATGTACCTTACGCCTTCCATGCCGCAAACATTGGCAATTTCGTGCGGGTCGCTGATGGTTCCCACCGTTCCGTGAACCACGGCCAGCCTGGCAAATTCTGATGGGATGAGCATGGAACTTTCAACATGCACATGGCTGTCGATAAAGCCCGGTAAAATGAAATGGTTTCCGGCTACTGCATTTCCGTGTTGTACGATATTTTTTATCTTGCCCGCCTCAACAACCAGTTCACCCGAAAAAATCATCTTCCGGGTTATATCCACTATATTTCCACTTACAGTAAAGTTGTTCATGTTCGCCCTTAAATTGTTTAATGAATGGTCAAATTGCCTGATATATGGCATCAGAAATGATAAATGTACAGGATTTTTATTCTATCTTTCGCCCCTAAAAATTAAACAATGAAAAATTTAGCGATTTTAGGATTATTCATCATGGCTATGATCCTGGTACAGTTTGCCCATGCTCAAACTGCAGATGAAGTGGTTGACAAATATATTGCAGCATTGGGTGGCAAAGAAAAATTGATGTCGTTGAAAACAGTTAAGATGGAAGGCAGTATGAGTGTGCAGGGCACAGATCTCACGATAACCGCTACCAGGTCGCATATGGTAGGCATGCGTATGGATATTGAAGTGATGGGTATGTCTAATTACCAGGTTGCCAATACCACAAAAGGAGCATCGTTCTGGCCGGTACAGGGGATGGATGCCCCGGTGGATATGGAACCGGAGCAATATAAATCGGTTTCAAACCAGCTTGACCTGCATGGCGCCCTGTGCAATTACAAGGAAAAAGGTCATACGGTAGAACTGCTGGGTAGTGAGAAAGTAGATGGCAATGATGCGCATAAGCTGAAAGTTACTTTCAAGAACGGCGTTGTCAGCAATTATTTCATTGATGCAAAAACCGGCAGGCTGCTTAAAACCACCGGTATGGCAAAAGTGCAGGGAGAAGAGATGGAAGTGTCAAGTACCTATAGCGACTACAAACAGAATGCTGACGGATACTGGTTTGCATATTCAGTTACACAGATGCAGGGCACGATCGTGTATGACAAGATTTCAACGAACATACCGGTTGATGAGAGCATTTTTAAAAACTAAGGTTAACCAGTCATCATAAACTAACGATTATGCGGAACCGCTTTTATGGCAGTTCCGCATTAAATTTTCTATATGAACCTGAAAGCATTCGCGTCGTCTTTCGTAACTAAGTTCATATTCATGCGGCGGTCATTCGGCAGTAACCAGTTCAGGTTGCTGGATATCGGCGCCGGTAACCATTCGGCCACAAAGGCAAAACGCGTGTTTCCATTATGCGAATACCATGGCCTGGATATGGAAAGGGGATATAATAATGATGAGGAAGATTTTAATAAGATGACTGCATTTTATGAAATGGACCTAACGAAACTCGATTTCGGAACTATCCCTGATGGCTATTTTGACGGTATCTGGATGGTGCATGTAATAGAGCATCTCTATAATGCTGATGAAGTGATAAAAGGCTTGTTGCCCAAGCTGAAACCGGGCGGTTATATGTATGTTGAGTATCCGGGCATAAGAAGTACTAAGCTTCCATCCATGCAGGGAAGCCTTAATTTTAATGATGATCCAACCCATGTAAGAGTATATTCTGTAAAAGAGCTAACAAGTTTATTTGTTGCCAATCAATGCAATGTGCTGCGCTCCGGTACCCGCAGGAACCCCTGGTTCATCATGGCAATGCCTTTCAGGATAGCCGTTTCACTGGTAAAGGGAAAAAAGTTGCAGGGGAATATTTTCTGGGACCTGCTTGGTTTTGCAGAATACCTGTGGGTTAGGAAAAGTAAATAACGGAAAGCAGTATTCGAAAATTTGGCATCCGGCATCATTAGAGCAAAGTTGGTAGGTTGCGATTAATCGGTAAGCAGGTCAGGCCTTCTTTCATTCGTACGTAGTACAGACTGTTCGTGCCGCCATTCATCTATCAGTTTATGATTGCCGCTCATGAGTACGGGTGGTACGGCCCATCCCCTGAAATTTTCGGGCCTGGTATATACAGGCGGCGCCAGCAGGTTATCCTGGAAGGAATCGGATAAGGCAGAACTTTCATCATTCAGTACGCCCGGTATCAGCCTGCCAATAGCGTCTGTAAGTACGGCGGCAGCCAATTCTCCGCCGCTCAGTACATAATCGCCGATGGAAATTTCCTTTGTTATGAAATGATCCCTGAACCGCTGGTCTATTCCCTTATAATGGCCACATATAAGTAAGAGGTTATTTTTTAAAGAAAGCATGTTCGCCATCTTTTGGTTGAATGTTTCCCCGTCGGGTGTTAGGAATATCACTTCATCATAGGTTATTGTACGCTGCAGGCTTTCTACCGCATTTACAAGCGGCTCCACCATGATTACCATACCGGCTCCGCCGCCAAACGGGTAATCATCCACCTGTGCCCTTGCATACGTGGTGTGATCCCGCAGGTTAATCACATTCACTTCCAGTAAACCCTTATCCCTGGCCCTTTTCATGATTGAATGCGCAAACGGGCTGTTTAACAGGTCAGGAACAACAGTTATGATATCTATACGCATACGAATTTGCTTTTACTTTTCACCAGTTCCATATCCTGTATTCTTTCACTATCAAAAATCTCCAAATCAATCAATCTCCAAATCAAATAATCTCCAAATCATCAATCTCCAAATCTCCAAATCAATCAATCTCCAAATCAACCAATCCTCACTCCCACGAAGTAAACTCATCCAAATCCCTTTTCTGCTTTTTTGTAGGCCTTCCTACCTTGCTCATCCGTTTACCGGTATGGAATGCGGCTGACTGGAAACTGATCCTTTCCAATTCTTCGGCGGGCGTTATGTCAAGATAATATTTGATGGCTTCACTGTATTGTACCCTGTTACTTAATAAAGCGGTAACTTTTATCAGCCATTTTTTATTATCTGTTTTCACTTCATATTCATCGTGCACAGAAACCGGCCTGGAGGCTTTGGCATTATTGCCGTTGTATTTCACTTTATGCTTTTCACATGCTTCCGCAGCCTGGCTCCTTGTTTTAAAAAGCCTGATAGCCCATAGGTATTTGTCGAGCCTTAGTTTTTCTTTTTCCATGGTTAATTCCAGGCAAAAGTAAAGTAGTTTTTACAGCAATGGTAATGGATGCAATGTCAATTTGCTTAATTTTATCTTATAAAAAGAAAGATTATGAAAAGCTGTTTAAGATTAGTATTCATCGTTTGCATTGTTATAACCGGGTTTGCGCAGGCACAGCAACGGCGTATCAACTGGACGGCTGATGGCCTGGCATATACAAAGATGAAGGAAGGGAATATTGTTAGGGTTGACCCCAAAACGGATATTGAAACAATAATGATAACGAAAGCACAGTTAACCCCGGCCGGAGAAACAGCTATTACACCACAATCATATGAGTACAGCAGTGATAACAGCAAATTACTGCTGTTTACCAATACAGCCAAAGTATGGAGGTATAAAACCCGCGGTGATTATTGGGTGCTTGATGTAACCGGTAACCAGTTGAAAAAACTGGGTAAAGGGTTACCGCCGCAGTCACTCATGTTTGCCAAGTTTTCTCCCGATGGCAAACAGGTTGCCTATGTGAGCGAGCATAATATTTTTACAGAGGATATCGCTAATGGCCTCATCCGTAAATTAACCAATGACGGCACCAGGAAACTCATCAATGGTACATTCGACTGGGTATATGAAGAGGAATTCGGATGCCGGGATGGTTTCCGTTGGAGCCCGGATGGAAGCCAGATTGCATTCTGGCAGGTGGATGCAAATAAGATACGGGATTATTATATGATAAATACCACAGACTCTGTCTATTCCAGGATAATCCCGGTTGAGTATCCGAAAGTGGGTGAAGCGCCGTCACCGGTACGGATAGGCGTAATTGCTTTGTCAAATGGTTTTATCCGCTGGATGAATATAGACGGCGACCCGCAGCAACATTACATAACAAGGATGGAATGGAGCGGTAGCAATGAACTGGTAATTCAGCAGCTTGACAGGAAACAACAGGAAAGCAAATTGATCTATTGTAATTCACGCGATGGAAGTTCAAGAACATTCTGGGCAGAGAATGACGACGCCTGGGTAGATATGAATACAGGGAACCCGGTAGGATGGAACTGGATCAACAAAGGGCAGGATTTCATCTGGGTTAGTGAAAAAGACGGATGGCGCCATATCTATAAAATAAGCCGCGATGGCAAAACGGCTACACTCTTAACCAATGGAAATTATGATATAGGGGAAATAAAAGCAGTTGATGAAAAGAACAATTATATCTATTTTACAGCATCCCCTGAAAATGCCACACAACTTTACCTGTACCGGGTGAAGATTGATAATAAGTATTCCATCATTAACGAAGCAAAAAACAGGCTTTCAAAAAAGGGTTCTTCCGATCCTGAACTACTGAGTGATGCAAACCTGAAAGGTACCCATGATTACATCATTTCTCCGGGAGCGAAAATAGCCAGGCATAGTTTCAGCAATTACAATACACCAAATGTAAATGAATGGATCAGCCTGCCGGATAATAAATTGCTTAATGCATCAAAGAGTATCGCGTCTTCCATGAAAACCGATAAGGAAATCAATGTGGAATATTTCCAGGTAACTACCGAGGACAATATCATCCTTGACGCCTGGATGAACAAGCCCAAACAATTTGATCCCGCAAAAAAATACCCGGTAGTGCTATATGTTTATGGAGAACCGGCTTCAACCACTACGGATGATGTTTATGGTAACCATACCAATTTTTTATATGCCGGTGATATGAGTGCCGACGGATATATCCAGGTTGCTATTGATAACAGGGGAACACCGGCATTAAAAGGCGCTGCATGGCGTAAATCCATTTACCGTAGCATCGGTGATATCAATATCCGGGATATGGCGATGGGGTTCAAAAAAATATTGCAGAACCCTTTTATCGACAAGGAAAGAGTGGCTGTTTGGGGATGGAGTGGCGGTGGTGCGTCTACCCTTAATCTTATGTTCCGGTATCCGGAGATCTTTAAAACCGGTATAGCCATTTCGGCAGTAACCAACCAGTTGAATTACGATAATATTTACCAGGAAAGGTATATGGGCCTGCCACAGGAGAACCGGGATGTTTTCATTAAGAATTCGCCTGTATCGCATGTTCAGGGATTAAAAGGTAACCTGTTGTATATACATGGTACGGGAGACGATAATGTGCATTACAGCAATGCCGAGCAACTGGTAAATGAACTGGTAAAATATAAAAAGCAATTCCGTTTTATGGCATATCCAAACCGTTCCCATAGCATCAATGAAGGGGCCGGAACGGGTGAGCATTTATCCGGGTTATATACACAGTTTCTTAAAGAGCATTGTCCGCCAGGCGGAAAGTGATTTCTCATTTGATACACTTTGTTTTTTGCGGGTAACACTTTCCCGTCATTGCAATATATTAATTCGTCATTGCGATAAATTCAATCGTCATTGCGAGGTACGAAGCAATCTAGCTGTTAGTACTGTAAACCCAGTTTTACATCATTTTGAGGAACGAAGCAATCTACCTGTTAGTACCTTAAACCCAGTTTTACGTCATTGCGAGGTACGAAGCAATCTCATTTAATTTGTAAAGTTTCTGTATTGTTACCAGTTTTTAATATCCTCCCATAAATCTTTCCATTTTGGGTTTCTTGAAGTAATTAAATTTTCTTTTGCTTTTCTGTTACCTCCCTTTATTCTCTTTTCTTCAGCAATAGCCTCTTCAATGGTTGGATATGGTTCATGATAAACCAGTTTGGTACAATTGTACTTTGCAGTAAAGCTTTCAGGATTAGATTTTTCTTTATGCTGTGAAACGCGAAAGAATAAGTTTGCCGTTACTCCGGTATAAAGTACCCGGTTATTTGTATTCGACATGATGTAAACTGTGCCTCCTTTTTGCATTGATACAATTTGTAAAAATTTTCTTTACTTATTAAAATAGTTCTAACAATTGAATTCTTTGAAAATAAAAGAGATTGCTTCGTACCTCGCAATGACGTTGTAAACTGGCTGCTTCGTTCAACGCATTGGCGTCATAAACTGATTACTCCGTATTGCATAATAACTTGTTATTTAATCCTACAGATGGTAAAATATTTAATTTGATTCCTGGAATAATAAAAAATGCGCTTCAAACAGAAGCGCATTTTCAATATGAAATTTATTTAGTGTTATTGTCTTCCCGGGTACACTTCCAGTGCTTTTTCCAGGCAATCCATCGCTTTGTTTATGGCATCAACATTAAGTACATAAGCCAGCCTCACTTCTTTTGTTCCAAGACCTGCAGTACTATAGAATCCTGTTGCAGGTGCCAGCATAACAGTAGCACCTTCATAGCTGAAAAATTCCAGCAGCCATTGGCAGAAAGCATCACAATCATCTATGGGTAAAGATGCCATGGCATAAAATGCGCCACCGGGATTTGGGCAAAACACACCGGGAATATTATTTAGTCTTTTAACGATCGTATCCCTGCGCAATTTGTATTCAGCCTTGGTAGTGTCAAAATAATTTGCTGGCAAATCAACGGCCGCTTCTCCTAACACCTGTGCAAAAAATGGCGGGCTAAGCCTGGCCTGGGCAAATTTCATGGCTGCGTCCAGAACTTCTTTGTTTTTGGTTATAAATGCACCAATACGCCCACCACAGGCGCTATATCTTTTGCTGATGGTATCCATCAGTATTACATGTTGTTCAGCTCCTTTTAAATGCATGGCACTGGTATGCTCGCCGTCATAGCAGAATTCACGGTAAGCCTCATCTGCAAACAGGTAGAGGTTGTGCTTCATTACAATCTGTTTCAGCGTTTCCATTTCGGCAGCGCTGTACAGGTAACCGGTAGGGTTATTGGGGTTACATACAACGATGGCCTTTGTTTTTGCTGTAATCGCTTTTTCAAATTCTTCAATGGGTGGTAATGCAAATCCGGTTTCAATATTGCTTCTGATGGGTTTAACCACTACATCGGCCTGAATGGCAAAGCCGTTATAATTTGCATAGAATGGTTCCGGAATAATCACTTCATCACCGGCATCCAGGCAGGCCATGAAACCAAAAAGGATGGCTTCGCTTCCCCCGGTTGTGATGATTACCTGGTCGGAAGAAATATGGATATTATTTTTTGCATAGTACTGAACCAGTTTCTTCCGGTAGCTTTCATTACCCGCACTATGGCTGTATTCAAGCACTTTGATATTACAATTCCTTACTGCATCCAAAATGCTTGCAGGGGTTTCTATATCAGGCTGGCCAATATTAAGATGATATACTTTAATCCCTCTTTTCTTGGCAGCCTCGGCATAAGGAACCAGTTTCCTGATCGGGGATGCCGGCATTTCAAAGCCTCTTTTACTGATTGATAGCATATGGCAAATATAAGATGTTTGATGTTTGAAGTTTGATGTTTGAAATTTGATGTTCGGGATTTGTGTCAATTGTCGTAAAACCTCAAACTTGGAACTTCGAACCTCAAACCAATTTAATCTTCCTCATAAAATTTCACATCATGTTGTTTTAAAAAAGCCTTGATTGCATCGGCATGAATACATTGGCCCAGGTGAAGAAATGAATAATCGGATACTTTCCTGATACCATTATTTACCATGATTTCCTTGTCTACCAGGTCAAATCCCAGGTGCAAATGTTTTGTGGAGAATTGCATGCCGTATACGATGCCTTTTTCATCAAACAACGGGCCTCCGCTTTGTCCTCGTAAACCCGGCGTACTCATTTCTATGCCATACAACTGGTTATTTTCTGCCAGGAAGCGGGTAACCATGCCTTCAATGGGAAATTGTGGCGAATGGGAAATGCCTTCCTTTGTCCATTCAATATCATCATTGGCTGCATTGAATGTATAATTATTGAACTCAGGGAACGGGAAACCGAGCCGGCAAAGATATTTGCCCTGCTTTATCCGCGAACTGTCTTTAATAAATCTTGCACAATCATGATAATGAATGGTTTTAAAACCATTGAATTTAAGGATGGCGAGGTCAAGTGTTGGATGAAGATGGAATGTGAAACCGTCCATGCTGTCTATACAATCAATAAAATTGTTCTTAACCTGTATAAGTGAATCGGGGTTGTATTTGTATTTTATTTCAAGGCCTTTCAGGTGCGACTTATACTTTCCATCGTTGGCTAACTGTTGCCGTTCCTGCTTAAAATTATAATAATGCCGGTTTATATTTTCAGCACCTGCCAGCAGTTCCATAACATGTTTACAGGTAATGGCATACCCATTTTCATTAATAAAGAAAATGGTGGAAGAACCCGGAATCAGTTGTTTGCCACCATATGTACGCATGATGGAATTTACCGGCCGGGTAAACTTTGATACTGTTTCAATCGCTGATATGAACATATTGTTTAAATTAAATTGAATTCCTGTTAAAGCAGGCAACGATTCGGTATTCAGTGCCCGGTTTTTCAAAATGAAACAATAGTACAGAAAAAAACCCCTGTAGTTCAGGGGCTTTTTTAATGTATTTGGATATCCCAAACAAAGGTATTAGTCCTTTGCCTGTTTTTTCTTTTCTTCTGTGGCAGTTTTTGTTTTTACCGGAGCCGGAGCTACCGTAGTTTCAGCCGAAACAGATTTTACAGCTTCTTCAGATTTAGGCTGTAATTTGGAAAAATCATCCTTGCTTAATACTTCACCTTTTATCGTTATGCTCTTAACCTGGTCAACACCGGCAAATTTAACCGTAAGGTGTTTTTCAAACGCACCGATATTGGCTGCATTATAAGTTGCTTTGATGGTGCCAGTTTTTCCATTGGCTATCGGTTCTTTAGTATAATCACTGATGGTACAGCCACAAGTTGGATTGGCTTGTTCAATAATCAATGGTTCCATTCCAATATTGGCTACGCTGAAAGTGGCAACAGTAGGGTTACCTTGCTGAATCTTTCCCAGGTCGATAGTTTCGGTTTTGAACTTAGCCACATCATCAGCCTTTTTCTGGGCAAATAATACAGTAGTTAACATTAAAGCTGCGAATGAGAATAATAATTTTTTCATATTTTTTCTGATTTTTTAATTGTTGGTTTTAATTTTTTAATTCGTTTATACTGTTATTTTCAGGAGCGCTGGCTGCGGGTGTTTTCCAAACTTCTCCTTTAATCGTGATTTGTTTTGTTTGCGTACCATTATAGGTTATGGTGATAAATTTTGTGAATGCGCCCTCAGAAGCAGCATTATAACCCACTTTTATCTCACTGTTCTCACCAGCAGGAATCTCCTTGTCTTTTTCCCATTCCGGTGTGGTGCATCCGCAGCTTGCCTGTACATTGGCAATTTTTAAAGGGGTTTTGCCAGCATTATTTACAGTAAAAATGTGATGAACGGGTTTTCCCTGGGGAATTTTGCCAAAATCGTATACTTCTTCTTTTAATATGAGGCTTTCTTCAGCAGGTTTGGCAGGTTCAACGGCTGTTTTTACCACATCATTGTTTTGCTGGGCAACAGCCATCATTGAAACACAGCAAAATACCGCAATGAAAGTTAGTTTTTTCATTTACTGTCATTTTAAGGTATCAAAGATACAAAAACGTTTTATTAGACATAAAATTGTTATGTGCTTTGCAGATATTTAACAAAGACGGCTAAAAATGATATTTTTGCCCTATATTATTGCATTATGGAAAATAAAGATATTGCGTTACAGGAAAAATTAAGCTTCGATCTCTTCCGAAATGAGGTTTTGAAGGATTACCGGGTATGTTGTGAGAGCAGGGAAGCCAGCCTGCTGGGGCGTAAGGAAGTACTTACCGGCAAGGCAAAATTCGGCATTTTTGGCGACGGGAAAGAAGTGGCACAGGTAGCCATGGCCAAATTCTTCAAACCCGGCGATTTCAGATCGGGGTATTACCGCGACCAAACCTTCATGTTTTCCAGTGGCTTAGCTACTGTGGAACAGTTTTTTTCGCAGCTTTATGCCGATTCGGACATTAAAAACGACCCTTTTAGTGCAGGCAGGCAGATGAATGCCCATTTTGCCACCAGGTTTGTTGATGATGATGGAAAATGGCTCAACCTGGCTCAACTAAAAAACATCTCATCAGATATAGCACCTACTGCCGGCCAAATGCCAAGGGCCCTTGGGCTTGCCTTTGCTTCCAAATCATTCAGGGAAATAGACGGCCTTAAAAAATACAGCCATTTATCAGATAATGGTAACGAAATATGCTTTTGTACCATTGGCGATGCCTCAACCAGTGAAGGGCATTTTTGGGAAACATTGAATGCAGCCGGGGTGGAGCAGGTTCCGCTGGCCGTATTTGTATGGGACAACGGCTACGGCATTTCCGTTCCCAAAAAATTCCAGACAACCAAGGGGTCTATTTCAGAAGCCATGTCGGGGTTACAGAAATCGGATGAAACCAACGGGATTGATATTTACCGCCTGAAAGGCTGGGATTATGCCGGTATGTGCGAAGTGCTGGAACATGCTATACAGAAAATAAGGGACACCCATACGCCCGCATTATTTCATGTAGAAGAAATTACCCAGCCTCAGGGGCATTCAACTTCGGGTAGTCATGAGCGTTATAAAAGCGCCGACAGGCTAAGCTGGGAAAAAGAATGGGATTGCCTGAAGCAGATGCGGATTTGGATACTGGAGAATGCTTTGGCTGATGAAGAAGAACTGGTTGCCATAGAAGAAAATGCGGTAAGCTTTGTTAAGGAAAGTAAACAGCGTGCATGGGAAAAATACAGTACGCCGGTAAAGGGATTTCTAGCTGATGCTATTGGGGTGCTGAAGGAAACGGTTCAGTTTAATGAAGGTGTAAGTGGTATCATCAATGAATTGCAGTTGATGCGTGAACCCCTGCGCAGGGATATCCTTAAATCACTTGCATCGGCGCTCTACTTGCTCGATCCGGCACATCCGGCAACCGGGAAGCTGAAACAATTTTATGATGAAAAGCACGATGAATTGGCAGAACGTTATGATTCCTGCCTGTATAATGAAGGCCCCGGGTCGGCATTACATGTACCTGTTGTTCCTGTGCAATTTGATTCGGAGGCACCGATGGTAAACGGATTTGAGATTTTGAATAACTATTTCGACCAACTGTTTGCAGCTAATGATAAAGTTACCGCCTTCGGAGAAGACCTCGGCCAGATAGGGGATGTTAACCAGGGATTCAGCGGCTTACAGGATAAACACGGAAAGCTCCGGATCTTTGATACCGGTATCCGCGAATTAAGTATCATCGGCCAGGGTATTGGAATGGCACTAAGGGGTTTAAGGCCCATAGCCGAAATCCAATACCTCGATTACCTCTTATACGGATTACAGCCTCTGAGCGATGATGTATGTACCACGCATTTCCGCACGGCCGGCCAGCAAAGCGTACCGCTGATCGTACGTACCCGCGGGCACCGGCTGGAAGGCATCTGGCACAGCGGTTCGCCAATGGGCATGATCATTAATTCGTTAAGGGGGATGTATGTTTGTGTGCCAAGGAATATGACACAGGCGGCCGGTATGTATAATACCCTGTTGCAAAGCAATGATCCGGGTCTGGTTATTGAATGCCTTAACGGGTACAGGTTAAAGGAAAAACTTCCCTCCAATTTACTCAGTTACACAGTACCGTTAGGTGTACCCGAAATTACCAGGGAGGGCTCCGATATTACGGTGGTAACTTATGGTTCAACATTGCGGATTGTTATGGAGGCTGCTGAAACCCTTGAGAAGATGGGGGTGAGCTGCGAAGTGGTTGATGTGCAGACCTTACTGCCTTTTGACACCGGTTTCATGATATTGGATTCTCTGAAAAAGACCAATCGCATCATTTTTGTTGATGAAGATGTGCCGGGTGGCGCTGCCGCATATATGTTCAATAAAGTGATGGAAGAACAGGGCGGGTACAGGCACCTGGATGTTTCCCCGCGTACATTAACCGGAAAGGCGCACAGGCCTTCTTATGGCAGCGATGGAGATTATTTCAGTAAACCGAATACCGAGGATATCATAAAAGTGATAAGGGAAATGATGGCGGAGTGATAATGGTATCCAACACAGATGCGTATGCGTTAAAATTATCAGGTTTAAATTACATGTATGCCCATCAATAGCGGTTTCCTTTCTTTTATTGACATAGCAGGTACCTTTTCTTTTGCAGTTTCAGGCGCTTTTTTTGCCATGGAGAAAAAGCTGGACCCCTTTGGCGTACTGATACTTTCATTTGTAACGGCTATCGGCGGCGGCACGTTACGCGATATCATGATCGGTGACCTGCCTGTGGGATGGTTGCGTAACGGTACAGCAACCATTGTTATTTTCGGCGCAGCCATAGGTACTATGCTATTTGGACAATGGCTGAAAAAGATCAATACCACGTTGTTCCTGTTTGATGCACTCGGCCTGGGCCTATTCACCATTATCGGAATAGAGAAAGCCATGGAACTGAAATTCAGCATGGGTGTCTGTATCGCTTTGGGTACCATCACAGCTAGCTTTGGCGGTGTTATCCGGGATGTGCTGCTCAATAATGTGCCATTGGTATTCAGGAAAGAAATTTATGCACTGGCCAGCATCATCGGCGGCATTTTTTATTTTCTGTTAAAAAACAGCAGCCTGGATGATGATGCGTCTAAAATCATCTGCATCCTGCTGATATTCGCCATACGTTTACTGGCAGTAACTTTTAAATGGTCGCTTCCGCCATTTTATGCAAAAAAGCAAATGATATGACATACTCACTGTACCAGGTAGACGCTTTTACCGGGAATCTTTTTGGAGGAAATCCCGCAGCCGTTGTACCGCTGCAAAAATGGATCAGCGATGAACTGATGCAGCAAGTGGCCATGGAGAATAACCTGTCTGAAACCGTTTTTTTTGTGCCATCAGAAAAGAAAGGGACTGATTTTGATATCAGGTGGTTTACCCCGGAGATTGAAATAAACCTTTGTGGACATGCCACCCTGGCCAGTGCATTCGTGTTATTTAATATCCTTGGTTTTGAGAAAAATCTGATCAGGTTTAACAGCAAAAGCGGATTGCTGGAAGTTGGCAACAAAGACGGGCTCATCGTTTTGGATTTCCCTTCATGGAAACCTGAAAGGACGGACGATTACCCTGAAAATCTTGCAGAAATACTGGGTGGAGCAGAAATAGTAGCTGTTTATAAACACCGCGACCTGTTAGTGGAACTGATGGATGAAAAAGCTGTAAAGAATTGTTCACCCGATTTTTCGATGATGAAAAGGCAGGTTGACAAAATGATCATTACGGCACCCGGGAAAAAGGCTGATTTCGTTTCCCGGTTCTTTGCTCCCGGTGTTGGGATAGATGAAGATCCGGTAACAGGTTCGGCTCATTCGCAACTGATACCATTTTGGAGCGAAAAACTGGGAAAACGGAAAATGCACGCTTTGCAGCTTTCAAAACGGGGCGGGGAAATATGGTGTGAACAGTTAAATGAGTTTCGTGTAAGCATGGCTGGTAAAGCCGTCTTCTATATGAAAGGAGAATTTACTTTGCCGTATTAAGCATATGTTATATAAAAAAAGGAGCTTCTTATAATGAAGCTCCTTTTTTTATTTGAGGTTGTGATATACTTTCTGAACATCATCATCCTGTTCCAGGTTATCAACTAATTTCAGTACTTCATTTGCCTGTTCTTCATTTAGTTCCACTGTAGTTGTTGGTATCCTGGTCAGTTCTGCACTTACCACTTCAATCTTTTTTTCTTCCAGGGCCTTTGCCATATTTCCAAACTCATTGTATGCCGTCCTGATGATGATATTCCCTTCTGCATCTTCACCAATTTCTTCCAGTCCGTAATCAATCAGGTCTAATTCCAGGTCTTCCAGTGCCTGGCCCGAGTTCTTTATCTTAAATTCGCCCATACGGTTAAAAGTAAATGCAACTGAACCGCTCGTACCCAACGCACCGTGTCCTTTTGTAAAATGCATACGAACATTTGCTACTGTACGGGTTGAATTGTCTGTAGCTGTTTCTACCATCACTGCCACGCCATGAGGTGCATATCCTTCATAAACGATTTCTTCATAATTGCTGGTATCCTTACCCATGGCACGCTTAATGGCAGCTTCCACACGGTCTTTAGGCATATTGCAGGCCTTGGCGTTCAGGTAACACCTTCTCAATGCGGGGTTATTGTCCGGGTCCGGGCCACCAGCTTTTACCGCAATAGCGATTTCCTTTCCAATGCGGGTAAAATTCTTAGCCATCTTATCCCAACGGGCAAACATGGCACTTTTTCTTACTTCAAAAATCCTTCCCATATTTGTTTAACATTATAATTGATTATTGAACTTAGGGCTGCAAATGTATGGAAATTGTGAGAAGTTGGAAACACGGGTGACGCGGATGATGCTGACAGGGCGGATTTTTCATTATTTTATCTGAATAAATAGATGCACAAAAGATAACTTGTATCCGTTTTATCAGCCAGACCCGCGTATCAAAAGTTGGGAAATTGTGAGAAGTTGGAAACACAGGTGACGCGGATGATGCTGATAGGGCGGATTTTTCATTATTTTATCTGAATATATAGATGCACAAAAGATCACTTGTATCCGTTTTATCAGCCAGATCCGCGTATCAAGTATTGGGTAGTCGTGAGAAGTTGGAAACACGGATGACGCGGATGATGCTGATAGGGCGGATTTTTTATAATTTATTCTAATTACATTAGAAAGGTATGGATGATCAGAGAATTGCTATTTATCCGTTTTATCAGCGTTACCCGCGTTTCAAAAACGTCATCCGCGTATCAAACATTAGTCGCCTAACTTTGCAGCATGGAACATACATATTCTTATAACCAGCTATTACAATTCACACAACAAATATTCCTTAAAATGGGCTGCCCCGGCATTGATGCAGAAACGGCCGCCCAAGCATTACTAAGCGCCGATTTAAGAGGTGTGGACAGTCACGGTATTGCCCGGCTCAGCGAATACATCAGGCTGTGGGAAGCTGGCAGGGTTAACAGTAATCCGAAGATTAACATAATACATGAAACAAACAGTACGGCAACCATTGATGGTGACAGGGGCCTCGGACTGGTGGTGGCTCCTTATGCCATGCAGGTGGCCATTGATAAAGCCCGGCAGGTTGGAACCGGTTGGGTAAGCGTACAAAACAGCAATCACTTTGGTATTGCAGGTTACCATGCCATGATGGCCTTGCCGCATGATATGATCGGGATAGCCATGACCAATGCATCAGCCCTTGTAGCGCCAACATTTTCAGTACAAAGGATGCTTGGCACCAATCCCATCGCCGTTGCAATACCTGCCGGATCTGAAAAACCGTTTGTGGCAGATTTTGCAACTACTACGGCTTCAAACGGCAAACTTGAAATTTTACAACGTAAAGAACAGGATGCCCCTGCAGGCTGGGTTCAGGCAAAAGATGGCATGCCCAGTGTTAATGCCAATGAATTGAAAATGGGAGGTGCATTGCTGCCTCTGGGCGGCGATAGGGAACATGGCAGCCATAAAGGATACATGCTGGGAAGCATTGTTGATATTTTTTCGGGCATTTTAAGCGGAGCAAACTTCGGGCCCTGGGTGCCTCCATTTCCCGCTTATGTACCCATGCCGGAGAATATGCCAGGTAACGGAATTGGCCATTTTTTGGGTGCCATGAGGGTTGATGCCTTTCGCCCGGCAGCCGAATTTAAAAGCAATATGGATAAATGGATACAGGCATTCAGGGAAGCTAAAACCCTGGAAGGATTTGATAAGGTTATTATCCCCGGTGAACCGGAAAAAGAAATGGAAGCAGAACGGATGAAAAACGGTATCAGCTTATCTGGGCCGGTTGCAGATGACCTGGCGAAACTGGCTGAAAAATTTTCTCTTGAAATTTAATGTGAAGAAAGCAGCAAATTTCATTTCCTGGATATCTTACTTGTAAAATGGCCGAATGAGAATCTGTATTGTTATATTCATCCTTTTTTCCTTCTCTTCCTGCTGGACAAAAGTTAAACCTGTTACTCCCGGAATTGATTACAAACGGGTTTGGGGAAACAAACCGGTGTATGACGCTGCTGCCAACGCAAAATTAATCAGCTACAGCAGCGCGCCGATGCCTGTTTCTAACCCGGGTAATATCTATGCTAAAGGAAACTTCCTGTACCAGCTTGAAATAGGGAAAGGAATACACGTAATTGATAACAGCATTCCGGCACAGGCAGCGCGTATTGGGTTTATAACAGTTAACGGAAGTTCACAGATATCAATCAGGAATAACCTGCTTTATACAAATAGTTATGATGACCTGCTGGTAATTGATATCACAGACCTGAATAATATATCAGAAGTGAAACGGGTAAGCGGAGCCTTTCCGGAAGGCAGGTATAATTATTATTTTATTGAACCGGTGGAATCAGGCTACTATGAATGTCCTCGATACGACAGTGTTGTTATCGGCTGGGTTAAAGATTCTATTTGGTCTTCTTGTTATAAGAATTAGAAAAATTACTTTATGAATGTATTTATCAAAAGGATATTTATTGTATTTACCTTATCCGTTTTCATAAATTCCTGCACAAAAGACGGCGCCGGCAATACTTCTGCTGATGCATCAACAGGTAAAGCGGGCTCGCTCTCAAAATTTACCATTGTAGGAAGTTTCCTGTATGCAGTGGATAACCATTACCTGTATACCTATGATATTAGTAACGCTTCCAACCCTGTCCGTACCAATACATCAGAGATTAATTTTGATATTGAAACCATTTATCCGTTTAATAACAGGCTATTTATTGGAACTAGAACCGGTTTGTATATTTATTCACTCGAATCACCGTCATCGCCAGTAAAAGTGGGCGAAGCACAACATGCCCGTAGCTGCGACCCGGTTGTTGCCAATGATACAATAGCATTTGTAACATTAAAAGGAAATTCATTCTGCGGTCCTGCAGAAAGCGGCTTGTACGTACATGATATCCGGAATGTTTTTCAGCCAGTACTGTTAAGAACGGTTTCACTGGCAAATCCGGAAGGGCTGGGCCTGCAGGGACATTATTTATATATCTGCTGCAATAACGATGGTCTTATGGTATTTAACGTGGCAGATCCGGCCAATCCGGTTTTTGTAAAAACCATTACCGGCGGATATTTTAAAGATGTTATCCCTTATGGAAACCAGTTGATATGTTATGTTAGTACCGGAATTACTTTATACGATATTTCAAACCCCGCCGATCCGGTACTGGTTAAGCATATTAGCAATTAATCAACGGATATTTTATTGAATTTTCCCGAAGCCTGTATCATCATGTCATAATCTTACTGCCTTATAAACAGGTAGCTTGTCTTTCTTTACTTTTCAACTGCTGTTGTAATATATTTGCAATCCCATCTTAAAAAGTAAATCTGCGATGAAAGTAATGAAGTTTGGCGGCACCAGTGTTGGTGAACCGCACAGGATGAAAGAAGTTGCAAAACTGATAATCCCGGGCGATGAAACAAAGATTATCGTTTTATCTGCATTAAGCGGTACTACCAATACACTTTTTGAAATAGGAAACTTTTTGCAGGAAAATGACCGAAACGGAGCGCTTCAGCGGATAACATCCCTGCATGCATATTACCGGCGCTTTATTAAAGAATTGATGACCGATGATCATTACCTTGATAAGGCGAATGCAATTATAGACGAACACTTTGAATTCCTGTCAATCATTCTGAAGATCTCTTTCAGCCAGGCCTTGTTCAAGGATATTTTGGCACAGGGCGAATTACTGAGCAGTAAGATTTTTTGTACATATCTTGAAGAACAACATATAGCGCATGTGTTATTACCGGCACTTGAGTTTATGACACTTGACAAGCAGGATGAACCCCAGATAGGCGCTATAAAAGTGAAGATCGCACAACTGTTACAGCGCAATAAGGATCAAAAAATATTTGTAACACAAGGGTACATAACACGAAATGCAAAGGGTGAAGTTGATAACCTGAAAAGGGGAGGCAGCGATTACAGTGCTTCCCTGATTGCCGCTGCCGTTAATGCCAGGGTTTGTGAAATATGGACAGATATCAACGGTATGCACAATAATGACCCACGGTACGTAAAGGATACAGTGCCGGTGAAACAACTAAGTTTTGACGAGGCTGCGGAACTGGCTTATTTTGGAGCCAAAATCCTGCACCCTGCCAGCATTTGGCCCGCTCAATTTTATAATGTTCCCGTGAGGCTTCTCAATACCATGCAACCCGAATCGCAGGGCACACTTATTACAGAAGAAGCAGGCAGCACCGGGGTAAAGGCAGTAGCCGCCAAAGATGGTATTACGGCAATCAGGATAAAAAGCAGCCGTATGTTGCTGGCACATGGCTTCTTGCGGAAAGTGTTCGAAGTTTTTGAAAAATACCAGACATCCATAGACATGATAACCACTTCTGAAGTGGCCGTTTCCGTTACCATCGATAATGGAATATACCTGAACGACATACTGAAAGAACTTGCTTTGCTGGGAAATGTGGAAGTGGAGAATGATCAGACAATTGTTGCAATAGTTGGCAATGAGATCACTGAAACCAAAGATGTGATGAAATCACTTTTCAGTGCCGTTTCCTGTATACCGGTGAGGATGGTTAGCTATGGAGGCAGCAGGCATAATATTTCTTTACTGATACCGGGAAAATATAAAGAAGAAACGTTGAAATTGCTGAACACTGGTTTATTTGGTGAAAAAGCGTAACCGTACACTTCAAACCTCAAACTTCAAACTACAAACCAATCCCCATTTTCTTATAAATAAAACTCATCAGCCACGCCGGCCCAATCAGCAGGAACTGAATATCTTTTAAAAAAGAAGGTTTTTTGCCTTCTACCTTGTGCCCGTAAAACTGGCCAATCCATGCAAGGGTAAATATGATAAGGCAGAAAAGCCATAAAGGCAACAGGTTTACCGATTCTATAAGCTGGCAAAGGCCAAGGCAGACGAGTGCAAAAAATAGCATGCCAATCCAGATTGTTTTCGATAACAGGGCATAGTAAATAATTACAAATGCCAGCACCGGGAAAGCTGCATTCAGTTGAGTCTGTCCTATATGAAAAGGCAGTTTGATACTATATAACAAACCGGCAATCGAGAAAAAAATAGTGGGAACACAAATCCAATGAATCATTTTGTTGGTTTCGTTCCGGTGGCTTTCCCCGTATTCAGATAACCATTGTTCAATTGTTTTCATTTGAATAGTTGATTATTGATTAAAGTTAAATAATAATACGCCGGGGAAAGCCTGTGTTATATATAAATAAATTTAATTTGAAATAAAATTATATTAAAACAGACTAAAACCTCAAATGATGCGTTTAATAGATGGTTTTTCATAGGATATTGGATTAATACGGGCTTTGATTTCTATCATGGCCCCTTTTTTTTGCCTTTAAGCCAGTGAAAATTGAATATTGAACATATTACTGGTTGTTTCAAGGCTGCTTTTCAATATTCAATCGTTGAATAAGCATTTAAATAGAAATAGAAAAAGGCTCCCGATCAGGAGCCTTTCTTTTATACGTTCGGTATAGGTATTAAATAATCAGCATGGAATCGCCATAACTGAAGAACCTGTATTTATCCTTAATCGCTTTTTTGTATGCTTCCATCATCAGGTCGTAACCGGCAAATGCACATGCCATGATCAGCAGGCTTGTTTTTGGCAGGTGAAAATTGGTTACCAAAGCATCGGCGATATTGAAATTATAAGGAGGGTGAATAAAATGGTTAGTCCAGCCTTCAGAAGGTTTTAATAATTTTTGAGCAGTATAGGAAGTTTCCATGGCCCGCATGGTAGTTGTGCCTATGGAACATATCCGGTGGCCGTTTTCTTTTGCCTTATTTACTATAGCACAAGCAGTTTCATCAATTTTGTAATATTCCGCATCCATTTTATGCTTACTCAGGTCTTCCACTTCAATGGGCCTGAATGTTCCCAAACCGGTATGCAGGGTAACTTCGGCAAAACGAACGCCCTGTATTTCCAGCCGCTTTATCAGTTCTTTGCTGAAATGCAATCCTGCGGTAGGTGCCGCAACCGCGCCTTCATGTTTGGCATATACTGTCTGGTATCGTTCTTTATCTTCGTCTTCAGGTTTGCGTTTAATATATTTTGGTAATGGTGTTTCGCCCATTATTTCAAGCATTTGCCTGAATTCTTCATCCGTGCCGTCCCACAGAAACCTGATGGTTCGGCCCCGGCTGGTCGTATTGTCAATCACTTCAGCTACCAGTTCATCGCTTTCCCCGAAATATAATTTATTGCCCACACGGATTTTACGTGCAGGGTCTACAATAACATCCCAAAGCTTGTTAGCCTTGTTCAGCTCACGTAACAGGAAAACTTCTATTTTGGCACCGGTCTTTTCCTTACGGCCATACATACGTGCCGGAAAAACTTTTGTATTGTTAACAACAAACACGTCCTTGTCGTCAAAATATTCCATGATGTCGCGGAATAATTTGCTTTCAATTTCGCCGGTTTTACGGTGAACAACCATCATGCGGCTCTCTTCTCTTTTCTTGGTGGGGTGTTGTGCAATAAGGTTCAGCGGCAGGTCGAAACGGAACTGGGATAATTTCATGTAATAAAATGTTTGTTTTATGTTTTTATCACATGCCTTAGTTACTGTAAGATGTTACAGAGATAGTTAGCCTTTTAGGAAGGCATTTATCATGTTACGGCATGATTTAAAAGTGTGCAAATGTACATAAATTCCGGTTATGAACGACAGGAGGGATGTTTTGAGTATATTTTTTCCAATTTTTTTAAAAAAGGCCAACGATAAGGGGCTATGTTATGATGTAAAAATTCGTTTGCCTGGAATGGCTTCAATTAGTTGCCGCGTGTAGCTGGCGGCAGGGTTAGCATATACGTTATTCGCCCGGCCTTCTTCTATGATTTTTCCATGCTGCATAACCAGGATGCGGTCGCTAATATAATGTACAACTGACAGGTCGTGTGAAATGAAGAGTGCCGTGAAAGCCAGGTTGTTTTTAAGCTCATTTACCAGGTTTAATATACCTGCCTGAACGCTTACATCCAATGCAGAAACACTTTCATCAAATACCAGGAACGATGGGTTTGAAATGAGTGCCCGTGCAATGCATATACGTTGCCGTTGTCCGCCACTGAACTGGTGCGGGAACCTGCTATAATGATCAGGTGATAATTTTACCTTTTCAAGCATATCAATAACAGCTTCTTTGCGAAGCGGGTCGTTTTCGTACATCTGCTGAACCTTAAGTGATTCCAGGATCGCATCGCCGATAGCAATCCTGGGATTCAGGGATCCATAAGGATCCTGGAATACAATCTGCATGTCTTTCCTTAGTTTCCTCAACTTATCGCTCCGTAAAGCAGTCAGTTCCTTATCCCCCAGCCATATTTTTCCGGATGTTGGTTTTACCAGTTGCAGGATTGCCCGGCCCAGGGTTGTTTTTCCGCAACCGCTTTCACCAACAAGTCCGGCTATTTCGCCTTTGTAAATGGTAAGACTTACATCATCAACTGCTTTTATGCTTTTTCCTTTCTTGCCCCAAAATGGTCCGGTTGCCGGGTAACAGACGTCCAGGTGTTCAATTTTTAATATGGGGTTTTGCGGAGCTGTATTTTCAATAAAAGGGCTGTTCAATCTAACATCAGTTTGCTTACTGCCAGGTTCCTTTCCGGAAAAATCATCGAGTACAGCCAGTTTTTTGCCCTTACTGCCGGAAACAGGCCTGCATGCCAGCAGCGCTTTTGTATATGGGTGCTGCGGATTGGTTAACATGGTGGCGGCATCGCCTTTTTCAACGATCCGGCCTTTTTGCATTACAATCACTTCATCGGCTATGTCGGCAACCAGCCCAAGGTCGTGTGTGATAAACAGCATGCCCATGTTTTTCTGAACCTGCAGTTTTTTTATCAGTTGTAAAATATGCTGCTGCACCCTCACATCAAGGGCGGTGGTGGGTTCATCCGCAACCAGCAGCGCCGGTTGGCAGCATATGGCCATGGCAATCATTACGCGTTGTTTTTGCCCGCCGCTAAGCTGGTGTGGGTAACGGTTAAGTATAGATGCCGGATGGGGGAGTTCAACCTGTTCAAAAAGGGAGATGGCTTTTCTTTTCGCATCTTTTCGGGTTAACCCCAGGTGCTGCTGCAATGATTCTGTTACCTGGTAACCGCAGGTAAGTACCGGGTTCAGAGAAGTCATGGGTTCCTGGAATACCATGGCAATTTGGTTACCCCTTATCTGCCGGATGGAATCGTCGCTGGATGTAATAAGATCAGCCTGTTTGTTACCGTCGGGGCTGAATAATATATTGCCATTCACTGAACATTGTTTGGGTAACAGCTTTAACACCGATAAGGCCGTAACTGATTTGCCGGAACCGCTTTCCCCAACAATGGCCGTTGTTTTGCCCCTGGTAACGGTAAAGGATACGTTATTTACTGCGGGCAAGCAGGCACCTTCCTGCAGGAAATTCACACACAGGTCTTTTATTTCAAGAAGGGGATACATATCATTGATGTAAATCTGCTGAAAATGCAACAGGTAAGTTCCGTGTGTACATTTTTATATATCAAAACTTCAGGTGCCTTACGGTAAGGCCGTTATTTATGAGTTGTTTCAGCGAATCGATTCCTATTTTCAGGTGGTTTTCAACATACTGGGAAGTAACAACCCTGTCGCTGTCTTCTGTCTTTACGCCTTCGGGTATCATCGGCGAATCGCTTACCAGCAGTAATGCCCCGGTGGGAATCTTGTTGTAGAAACCTACGGTGAAGATGGTGGCGGTTTCCATATCAATGGCATAGGCCCTTACTTTTTTAAGATATTCCTTAAACACTTCATCATGCTCCCAAACGCGGCGGTTAGTGGTGTAGCAAACCCCTGTCCAGTAATCAACACCATAATCCCTTATCGTTGTGGAGATTGCTTTCTGCAGCGCAAATGCGGGCAAAGCCGGAACTTCCGGAGGTAAATAATCGTTACTGGTACCTTCACCCCTGATGGCCGCAATTGGTAAAATGATGTCGCCAATCTTATTCCGCCTTTTTAATCCGCCGCATTTTCCCAGGAACAAAACAGCCTGGGGTTTGATGGCCGTAAGCAAATCCATGATGGTAGCGGCTCCGGGGCTTCCCATGCCAAAATTGATGATGGTAATATTATCAGCAGTGGCGCACTGCATGGACCGGTCTGCCCCAACAACCTTAACATTGTTCCATTCGGCAAACATTTTTACATAATTTGAAAAGTTAGTGAGCAGCACATATTCACCAAAATTTGACAATTGCTCACCTGTGTATCTTGGTAACCAGTTTTCTACGATTTCTTCTTTAGTCTTCATGTTTTTTTATTATTGATTAAAATTACAGATTTTAGAGTGTATTTAAATGATTTTCACAATCAGATAAATTCTGTTCAGTATAACTGAATATTCATTAATTTGATTTTGCTATAAATAGGGTTATTTCGTTTTAAAATTTTTTACAATGAAAAAATATTCAACCATTGCATTATTTACCATGATATTAATGATATCATGTAAAAAAACAGGACTGAACACAGACGAACCAGCGGTTCCGGAAAAACTGTCTGCACAGCAGATTGATGATCTAATCCGGAAAGCGATTGAAGTACAACACCGGTTTGAATGGCAAACCGTTAGTGACCAGGTTATTTGGAGTGCTTTACAGGAGAGCGATAAGGTACTTTCAGTGGGTTATAAACCGGCTGAAATGGATGAAACCGGCATACAGTTGGAATCGGTTGATATCAATGATGCCAAATGGTTAAATGCCCGAAAAGAAGTGCTTGATATTATATTGTCTGAAGAAAAGAAACTGAACAGGAACATCACACTGAAAGAAATCATACAGTGGGAAGAGCATATTTTGCCTGTTATTGATGTGAATGTTTCATCATTTTCAACCATTCAGAAACTGAGGGCCAGCAACCTGGTACGTTATGCAGAACCAATGGGGTATGAACCCAGGGAATTGGCAGGGAAAGTGCTTAGCAGCAGTGGTTGCGGCAGTAATGTGGCAGAAACCGGGCTGGTAGCCAATATTGATTATGCTACGATTGCTCCGGGCTGCAAACAATCATGGAATTACCAGTACCATAATATTCAAAATGCCTGGGCAAAATCAACCGGGGCCGGTATAAAGGTATTTATCATAGATACCGGTTCAGAATATGACCAGGAAAACCTGGGAACGGCCTTTAACCAGGGCTATTCAAACGGAAGAACAATAGAACGGATTGTTACATTGCCCAGGAACACATTCCTGGGTATACCTTACGGTGCCGCTGAAACGCCGGATGACGGATGCGGACACGGCACATCTATGGCAGGTGCCTGCGCTGCTCCCAGGGGAACCGACGGTGCTGCCTGTGGTGTTGCATATAATTGTAACCTGGTAGTTTGCCGCGCTGCTGCCGATGTATTCCTCGATGAAAGCAGGGAAGTGAAAGGCGCTTCAGATGCATTTACCAATGCGGCTAACAGGGCAGATGTAAAAATAATCAGTATGAGCTTGGGCAGGATAACCAGCAGCTCGCAGTTAGGGGATGCTATTAAATATGCCTATGGGAAAAGCAAACTCATCTTTTGTGCTGCCGGAACATCTTTCAGTTGGACGTCAGGATGGTTTGGCGTTATTTACCCGGCTTATATGAGCCAGGTGAATGCAGTTACCGGTGTGCGGGATAACCAGTTTACCACAACCTGTACCGATTGCCATGATGGCAGCGAAACTGATTTTACTGTGGTTATGGAAAAAGCAGTAAATGGAAAACATCCATTATCGCTGGCAATGAGCGGAAACAATCCCTCTACAGTGGGAGGTTCATCCGTATCTACAGCAACGGCGGCAGGTATTGCTGCGCTTGTTTGGAGCAGGTTCCCTTCTTTTACAAGAGACCAGGTGCTGGGTAAACTGGTACAAAGCAGTGCAAATTATCCAACAAGGAACTCATCATTAGGCTGGGGTAATATTGATGCAGTGGCAGCAACAAACTAGGTTGTTTATTTTCTGTAAAATGAATAGCTGCATAATATCATTTCTGCAAGCATGAACAGGCATCAGTATTTATGGTCAAGATAATATATCCGGAAAAGAAACCATCCATAAAGGAGGAATCTGGAATGGAATCGGTGTTTTGCATCATTCGTAAACGTTGGGTTCTATTAACTCCGGAAGAATGGGTGAGACAGAATTTTTTGTTATACCTGACTGAATCGCTTGCTTATCCTGCATCATTGATAGCTGTTGAAAAACAACTTACCCTGGGTGAGCTCACAAAACGGTTTGATGCTGTTGTGTATGACAAACAATCAAATCCTTTCATGATTATTGAATGCAAGGAAATGAATGTACCGCTGTCTGAAAAAGTGTTGCAGCAGGTGTTGCGATACAATATACAGTTGCAGGCTTCATACCTGGCAGTTACCAATGGCAGCTACGCTATGGTATTTAAAAGGAGCGGTAATGATATTGAACAGATGAGTTATTTTCCGGCGTATGAATAAAAAAATGCCCCGGTTTTTACTACCGGGGCATTTTTTAAACAAATATAGCTTATGGGAAAATACCAAGTTCGGCATAACTGGTTGCCACTTTATTAATAGCATTTACATAAGCAGCGGTACGCATATCCGGTATATCTGAATTTTCCATCCAGATGGCCATGATTTCTCGGGTTGCACCAATCATGGTTTCTTCCAGGCCACTATGTACCAGGTCAACCTCTTCCGGCCCATGCATGATGAAGTCACGCTTGGCTTTGCTTACTTCTTTTCCGGTAAGGCCTTCTATTTGCGCCAGTATTTCTGTGTTCAGGTTTTCGGTGAACCTTTTTTCCATACGTCCATACCGTACGTGGCTGAGGTTTTTTAACCATTCAAAATAACTAACGGTAACACCTCCGGCATTCAGGTACATGTCGGGAACACATAATATACCCTTCTTGATGAATACTTCGTCGGCTTCCGGGGTACAGGGCCCGTTTGCTGCTTCTCCAATTATCTTTGCCTTTACTCTTGGGGCATTTTCTCCATTGATAACGTTTTCCAAAGCGGCAGGAATCAGGATATCGCATTCCAGTTCCAGTGCATCTGTATTTTTAGCCAGGTTTGTGGCACCCGGGAAATTCAGGATAGAACCTGTTTTTTTTCTGTGCTGAAATACTTCTTCTTCGTTTAGTCCGGCCGGGTTCATGATTGCGCCTTCATATTCGGCAAGTGCAATAACCTTTGCTCCGGCTTCCCTGAAAAACTTGGCAGAATGGTAACCTACATTACCCAGGCCCTGAACAACCACATTTTTATTGCTTACACCAATTTCAAGTCCGAGTTTTTTCATTACGTCAGGCATATTACACACTTCCCTGATACCGTAGAAAACACCCAAACCGGTTGCTTCCTTACGTCCGCGTACACCGCCTTGTGTAATAGGTTTACCGGTAACACATCCGGCAGCATCAATATCGCCCGGTTTTAATGAAGCATAGGTATCAACGATCCATGCCATTTCCCTTTCACCGGTTCCATAATCAGGAGCAGGAACATCAATGCCCGGGCCTATGAAATTTTTCTTAACCAGTTCACTGGTATAACGGCGGGTGATTTTTTCGAGTTCGTAAACGCTGTATTTGCGTGGATTGATCTTGATTCCGCCTTTACCACCGCCAAACGGAACATTTACAATAGCGCATTTATAGGTCATCAGCGATGCAAGGGCCATCACTTCATCCTGGTTTACTTCATCACTGAAACGGATACCTCCTTTACATGGTGACTTATGCTGGCTGTGCTGTACGCGGTACGCTTCAATAACTTCAATGCTCCCGTCGTCGCGTTTAACCGGGAAGCGCATCTGGTATACACTGTTACAGGCTTTAATCTGTTCCAGGATTCCCGGATCAAACTTGGTGAACTTGGCTGCTTTGTCAAAACTTTTCTCAACACTGTGAAAAAAGCTATACGGCTGTTGTGAAGACATATTGTTGTTTTTTATTTAGCAATTAATTGTTTCAATTAAGTATCGTTATTCTTTGTTTTTTTCCAACCGGGTTATTTTCCTGTCAAGCATCATCACATATAGGAATAAGCCAACCAGGATCAGCAGACAAACGGCAACTACCACATATATTTTTCCGTTGCTGCGCATCATGTCAGCCATTGCTACCGTTGAACTATCCTGGGCATATGATATGTTTCCAGCCACCAATCCTGCGAAAAGCAAGATAATATGGAAAAATCGTTTATTCATGTACCATCGATTTATCTCTTAACAATTCAATCCTTATTTTCAATGTGGCAATCCAAACACCTAATAAAGTCCAGCCTATGATGGCTGGATAAAATACCATCCGAAGACGGCTGTCAATATCCTTGAAATTCAATGCCGGGTTACCGCCTTCGCCGCCCGGGGCACCGGGATGCAAACTTCCAACCAAACGGGGAATTATCCAAATACTTGGGAAAAGCATGGCAAATGCAAAAATATTATATACGGCACTGATCCGGGCCCTTTTATCCATGTCGGTGAAAGAGCCCCTTAAAACAAAATAAGCACCGTAAATCAGGAGGGCAATAGCTGCTCCAATCAGTTTGGGTTCTTTCAGAATGCCGGCCAGCGACTGGCCCTGGTCGGTTACCCAGGTATAATTGGCCCAGATAGTGCCGGTTGCATATCCCAGGATACCAAAAAGTGAACCTATAATGGCGAAGTTTTTGGCATACAAGTCGTTTCGGTAACTGAAGCCGCGAAGGTATTTGATGCTGTAAACAAAACTGATTATGAACAGGATCATCATTGCAAACCACATGCAAACATGAAAATAGAGGTTCCTGATGGTTTCATGCAAAATGAAAAGTTTGGGCACATCCAGTAAAAACCCACCGGCAATAGTATAAACCAGTAACAAGAAAGACAATATTTTCCACCAGCTTTTACGCACCGTATGATCGTTTATATTAGGTGGCGCAAAGTTATGGGAAACTGCACCATTGTATTCAAAATTATTACCTGATTTTAATGGTTAATCCTTCCATAAATAAGGGAATAATATTACAGCCATTACCAGTACCAGCATATCCATCAGGCCTATCAGCCCAGAAAGTTGTAAAACCGCGCCTTCCCTGAATACTTCTGAAAAAGCAGCCTTGCTCAGCCTCATCAGCAACAACAGTTGAGGCAATATTACTGGAAATCCGAGTATGGCTATCAGGGCGGCATTTTGCTGCGCTTTAGCCGCGATGGCGCTCATCAGGGTAAAAACTAGGCTGATACTGGTTCCACCCAATAATACAATGCCGGTGAACTTAAGTGAATCTGTAACGGGGTTATCCAGGAATGAAAAGAAAAGCAACAGGCTTACCATGCTCATGATGATCATCAGAATGGTATTAAACAGCAGTTTTGCAATAATGAATTCAACAGGCGATGCAATGGAATAGAAATACAGCATGCGCCCCCTGTTTTCCTGTAAAAAACTTTTGGCAACGGTATTTACACAAACAAACAACTGGATCACCCAAAACAGGCTGTTCCAAACATTGCCATCCGGACTTTCGGGCATTGCCAGGTATAGTACAAAAACGGTTGAAGCAATATATAACAGGATACCATAAAAAGTATGTTGCTGCCTTAATTCCAGTAAGATATCCTTTTTTAATAATGCCGTTATCCGTACTATCATACATGCAAATTAAAAACTTTCAGTTGGCTATTTGTTTTTTTATTGATAGCTTGAATGGTATTTTAGCATTTTTCGGAAAATATTACTGCTTTTGAAGAAATACCTGGCCATACCACTGTTGTTGCTGATTGCTGTCGGGCATTTCGGCTACATTTTCATATGCGGGCATCATCAGAAAAAAATCGTGAAAGAAATAAAAGCACGTATAAGGGCAGGCATGCCGGATGAATCCCTGGCTGTTTTTGAAAAAAATAGGATAGCCCCGTATATCACCTGGAAAAAGAAAGGGAAAGAGTTTATACTTAATGGTGAAATGTATGATGTAGTCAGGGTAAAAAAGAATAATGGTAAAACATTTATTTACTGTATCAAAGACTCAGAGGAGAAAAAACTTTTGAATGAATATGCTGATACATTTCACGATGATAACGCAGGTAATGCTAACAATAAAAAGCAAGGGTATGTATTTAAATTAAAATTCCCCGAATCTGAATGGTACACATTTACCGGGGACCCCGTTTTTTTTCCGCCCGATAATCAGTATTTTCCTGATGCTGATGATGCCCTGGTTACTTTGTATAATCCTGTGTATACACCACCTCCCCAAACTTGAAAATATTGCAAATAAAAGTTGATTCAGTTTACTGACAGGATACAGATATGCCTGCCAGTGAACATTTTTATTATCATAAAATATTTCTTATGTTGAAAGAAACAGCATTACTATTATGTTTTGTATGCTGTTCATTGTTTGTTTTTTCACAAAAAAAGGCAGATACAACCAGTAAGCTGAACAGGGAACTGAGCCTGGAAGAAGTGGTGGTTTCTGCCAGTAATTTTAGTGAAAAGAAAAAGAACATTGCACAGAAAATTGATATAATCAGCGCCCGCAGTATTGCATCAGCCAATGCTCAGAACACCGGCGACCTGCTTAGTGGAACAGGTAAAATATTCGTTCAGAAAAGCCAGCAGGGAGGTAGCAGCCCCGTGTTAAGAGGATTTGAAGCCAGCAGGGTATTGCTGGTCATTGACGGTGTACGGATGAATAATGCCATCTACAGGAGCGGGCACCTGCAGAATGCAATAACCGTAGACCAGAACATGCTCAACAGGGTTGAAGTGATGTACGGCCCTTCCTCCACGGTATATGGCAGCGATGCTTTGGGTGGTACCATTCAACTGGTAACAAAATCACCCGTACTATCAGGCACAAAGAAAATGCTTGTAACCGGCACCACTTTTGCCCGGTACAGCAGTGCCAATGATGAAAAAACAGTACACGCAGACCTGAGCATGGGCAATAACAGGATTGCCTGGCTGCAATCGTATACCTACAGTGATTTTGGTGATATGAAAATTGGCCGCCATGATGCACCCGGTTATCCCGGATTCGGTAAAAGAAAAAAATATATCGGCCAGGTGAACGGGCTGGATACTATTTTGAATAACCCTGACGATCGGGTACAGAAATTTTCCGGGTATAAACAGTGGGATATCACGCAGAAGATACTGTTCAAACAGAATGAACATATCAGCCACCTCCTTAATTTTCAGTTTTCCAACAGTACGGATGTACCCCGTTACGACAGGTTGCAGGACACTTTTACATCGGGAGCAAACAAGGGTTTGCTCAGGTTTGCCCAGTGGTATTATGGTCCGCAGAAAAGGATCCTGGGCGCTTACGAATTAAATGCAAAAATTACCGGTATTGTTGATGAACTGAAGTTGAACATAAATTACCAGGATATTGAAGAAAGCAGGCAGCAAAGGGAGTATAAACGTTACGACCGTTTTGACAGCCGTGTTGAAAAAGTGAAAGTATGGGGGTTAACCCTGGCGGCCAGGAAAATGATAGGCCAATCTGAAATAACAGTTGGTGCAGATGCCCAGTTAAATGATGTAACATCAAGTGCAAGCAGGACCAACCTTACTACAGGTGCGGTTTCCAAACTGGATACCAGGTATCCCGACGGCAAAAACAGGATGAATAATTTCGGTGTCTTTGTACAGCATATCCATAAGTTTAAAAATGGTAAACTGGTGTTGAATGATGGTATACGGGTACAGGCAATAAGCCTGAAAAGCAATATTGAAGATAATTCATTTTTTCATTTACCCGATACCGTTATGAAGCAGGAATATATTGCCGTTACAGGAAATATCGGGCTGGTTTATACAGTCAGCAAGAATACGTCCATACGTACTTCCCTTTCTTCAGGCTTCCGGGCGCCGAATGTAGATGACCTGGCAAAAGTCTTTGAATCTAACAGTACTGCCAGGCAGGTGGTTGTTCCTAATGCCAATATAAAACCGGAGTATACGTATAACCTGGATATCTCCGTTACACAGCGGTTGTTTAAAAAACTGAATGTGGAACTTACCGGTTTCTACACCATATTCCGCAACGGATTGGTTAAGGCGCCTTATAGCCTCAACGGCCAGGATTCTATCTTGTACAATGGGGTGCTATGCCAGGTATTATCAACGCAAAACAGCAATAAGGCATACCTGTATGGATTTACTGCCGGTGTGCATACTGAGAATATTCATGGCTTCCTGTTAAACAGCACCGTTACGTACAGTTACGGAAGGTTTAACACAGACCGCTCGCAACTATCATCTGTTTACGAAAAACAGCCAAACGGCACTTACCTGCTGGTTAAGAAAAATGTATCCAGTAAACCGCTGGATCATAACCCGCCGCTGATAGGCCGTACAGCCATCTCGTATACCCACAGGCGTTTTACAACCGAGTTTTGGTGTATGTATAACGGTTGGAAACGGTTGGATGAGTTTAATGCAGACGGTGAAGATAATGCACAATATGCCACTGCAGACGGCATGCCCGCCTGGTTTACGTTGAACTGGAAAGGTTCGGTAAACTTAATACCTGGCCTTCAGGTGCAACTTGCCGCAGAGAATTTGTTAGACCGGAATTACAGGGCTTTTGCTTCAGGCTTTTCCGCTGCCGGAAGAAACTTCATGGTGGGAGTAAGGGCCAATTGGTAATACTTTCTCATATATTTCTTTTCAGAGGCTGTATTTTTTACAGCCTCTTTTTATTGGCAAATAGAAGCGAATTATTGACCAGTATTTCTGGTGCGTTAACATTTGGTTAGCAAAAAACTCATAAGTTGGAGTAAACCTAATGGTTTATTCATATAAATTCAGTGATCATTAAATCAATCAAAAACTATTTATGAAAAAACTGTTACTTTTTGTGCTGCTTTTCATTACTGTAACTTATGTTAAAGCACAGGAAACTGATGTTTGGGAACCGGTTACAAACAAAGGAAATATAAAGACCGATAAAGGCGTTGCCAGGGTTTCGTTCCCGGCTGTTTACAAATTGTTTAGCGTGGATATGGAAGCGTTAAGCAGCAACCTGTATTCAATAACCGGCAACCGGTCAGCCAGTCATTCAACCATTATTTCCCTGCCGAATGCCGACGGCCAGATAGAACAGTTTGAAGTTTTTGAGGCATCCAATTTTGAACCGGCCCTGCAGGAACAGTTTCCCTTGATTCGGGCCTTTTCAGGAAAAGGCTTAACCGATAAATATGCTAGCCTTAAGCTGAGTATTTCCCCGCAGGGTGTTCAAACAATGGTTTTCCGTACCGACAGGGAAAATGAATTCATGGAGCCATATTCTGCAGACCATCGCATATATGCTGTATTCAAATCTCAAAGAAAATCCGGAATGCTGCCATGGACCTGTTCCACCGTTGACCGTGACCTGGCAACAGGAATCAATAACCTGGTGCTGAATACAGGCATTACAGCCAGGTCGGGCGGCGATTTAAAAACCATGCGCCTGGCTCAGTCATGCAATGCTGAATATTCAAATTATTTTGGCGCTACAAGCGCTTCACAGGTATCTCTGGTATTGGCGGCATTTAATGCAACATTAACCAGGTGCAACGGGATATATGAAAAAGACCTTGCTTTACACCTGAACCTGATAGCCAATACAACCAGCGTAATATATTATAACGCATCAACTGATCCTTATTCCACAACATTAAGCCAGTGGAATTCACAATTGCAGTCAACATTAACCTCCGTTATCGGCGAAGCTAATTATGATATCGGGCATATGTTCGGTGCTTCAGGCGGCGGTGGAAATGCCGGTTGTATCGGTTGTGTTTGTGTGAATGGTTCTAAAGGAAGCGGCATTACATCTCCCAATGACGGCATACCCCAGGGCGATAATTTTGACATAGATTATGTAGCGCACGAAGTTGGCCATCAACTGGGAGCTAATCATACATTTTCCATGAGCAATGAAAGTACCGGTGTGAACAAGGAGCCCGGATCAGGCATCACCATTATGGGGTATGCAGGTATCACCAGCCAGGACCTGGCACCGCATTCTATAGATGTTTTTCACCAGGCGTCTATAGCGCAGATTCAGGCGAACCTGGCCACCAAAACATGCCCGGTAACAACCGTGATCTCGGCAAATAACGCCACTCCGGTTGTTGCTGCCGTTAGCAATTATACCATTCCTAAAAGCACCCCGTTTGCATTAACAGGATCAGCATCTGATGCAAATGCAGGGGACGTTCTCACCTATAGCTGGGAACAAAATGATAATGCTTCAACCAGTCAGACCGGGGCAAGCAGTGTGGCAAGTGCCACTAAGGCTTCTGGCCCCAACTGGATTTCATTCAGCCCTTCTTCATCGCCAACCAGGTACTTTCCAAAATTATCAACCATACTGGCAGGCGCACTTATCAGTGGCCCGTTAACCGGTGGCGATGCAGGAGCCAATACAGAAGCGCTCAGTTCAGTTGCCAGGACGCTGAATTTCAGGCTAACGGTAAGGGATAACTGCCCTTATAGTTCAACGGTTCCGGTTAAGGTTGGCCAAACTCAGTTTACCGATATGGTTGTAACTGTAAGCAGTGCTTCCGGTCCATTTGCGGTAACGGCTCCAAATACTGCAGTAACATGGGCTGGTGGTTCCACACAAACCATTACCTGGAGTGTGGCCAGTACTACTGCAGCTCCGGTTAGCTGTGCCAATGTAAAAATATCATTAAGTACCGACGGCGGACTCACATTCCCTACTGTGTTGGCAGCCAGCACAGCAAATGACGGGTCTGAAGCCCTGGTTATTCCGGCAACACCAACCACTACAGCCAGGATCAAAATCGAATCGGTTGGAAACATCTTCTTTGACATTTCAAATTCAAACTTCACCATTGGTGCTTCGGTAACCTGCGGTGATGCAAGCGGCCTTTCAGCAACCGGTATTACTACATCAGGAGCAAACCTTAGCTGGGCTGCCGTAACCAATGCCATTAGTTATTCTGTAGATTATAAATTGAATACGTCTGCTACCTGGATAAATTTGTCTGCAGCTCAAACAACAACTTCCGCATCCCTTTCAGGGCTAAATTCCGGTAGCTTGTACGATTGGAGGATCAGGGCAACCTGTTCAGCAGGAAGCGGAAATTATGTAACTTCCCAGTTTACAACGCTTGTGCCTTGCGTAGCTCCAACCGGCTTATCATCTTCAGTAACATCAAACAGTGCAACCCTTAGCTGGTCTGCCGTAGCTGCCGCAACCAGTTATGCAGTAGAGTACAAACTTAATTCTTCATCAACCTGGACCAGTTTTTCAACTGCCCAAACCACAACAAATGCTAATCTTACAGGGCTGGCAGCATCGTCATTATACGACTGGAGGGTGAGTGCAACATGTCCGTCTGGAACAACCACAGCAACAACAGCACAGTTTACTACTTCGGCACCAGCTGTTTGTAACGCTGCTACCGGGTTAACAACGTCTTCCATAACATCCGGCAGTGCAACGGTTAGCTGGAGTGCTGTAAGCGGTGCGGCCAGTTATGCAGTAGATTACAAGCTGAATTCATCATCAACCTGGATCAGTTTCTCCACTGCCCAAACCGGAACAACTGCAAACCTTACGGGCCTCAGCGCTTCTTCATTATATGATTGGAGGGTTATTACAAATTGTTCATCGGGTTCCAGCACAGCCGCAACCGCACAGTTTACCACAACGGCAGCATCAACTTGTGCAACTGCCTTTGAACCCAATGAAACCCAGGCTGCAGCGGTTGCCATCACATCCGGAGTAACCAATTCAGCCGCCATCAGCTCATCAACAGATATAGATTACTATAAGATAACTACTACGGCTACCAGCAATATAGTGTATAACCTGGTAGGCCCTTCAGGTGTTGATTTTGATTTAACTATTTATAACAGTGCCGGTACACAGATTGGATCCGGCAGTGGTTCTACAGCAACTGAAACCGTTAGTCTTACTAACCAGGCTGCAGGCACTTATTTCATTAAAGTGTTTGGATATAATGGCGCCAACAGCACAACCTGTTATACTATAAAAGCTACTGCCACTACGGCAACAGGATGCCAGAGCAGTTATGATGTATCTACCAACGGTACAACAGCCGGTGCAGCTACCATACCATTCAATACAAATGTAACCGGTCTTATAAGCCCTTCTGCTGATGTGGATAATTACAAGTTTGTTATTACTAATGCAGGAACAATCACCCTCACGTTAACAACATTACCGGCAGACTTTGACCTGAAACTGCTGAACAGTGCCGGAACACAGGTGGGTATTTCACAGAAAGGAGGCACATCCAGTGAAAGTATAAGTTATACAGCAGCAGCAGGCACCTATTATGCCCAGGTTTACGGATATAATGGTGCAAATAACGCCAGTTCCTGCTACACGCTGAAAGTTCAACTGGGTACTGCTTCTAAAGAAGCAAATCCTGATTTTGCAGGTAAAAATGCAATAACAGCTTATCCTAATCCGGTTAAAGAGATTCTGTATGTAGATATTCCTGCTTCTGTAAGCAAACAGGCAACTTTGCAGGTTATGGATACAAAAGGAACCATCGTTTTATCTCAAATAGTAACAAGGAACACACAGCCAGTAGATGTTTCCCGCCTGGCAGCAGGTGTTTACATGATCAGGGTAATGCATGCAGGTACAGTTACTACCACTAAATTTGTAAAAGACTGATTATAACCTATCTTAATAAAACAATGCCATCTGATTACGGATGGCATTGTTTTTATAAAGCGTATGATTTGGAAGTTCTTGTTATGGCTAAAATAATTACTCTTGTGCACAATGCCTGCAACGGGGTTCGTAGATGTCTTTTTCACCCAGTAAGACCTGTCCGCCGCCGGCAACTTTGCGGTAGCTGATATTGGCGATATTGCCGCATTTTACACAAATTGCATGCAACTTGCTAATATAGTCCGCTTTGGCCAGCAGGTTTGGCATTTGCCCGAATGGGTTTCCCAGGTAATCCATATCCAGGCCGGCAACAATTACCCTGATGCCTTTCCTGGCAAGCTGTTCACAAACATCGGCAATCTCCGCATCAAAGAACTGTGCTTCATCTATACCAACCACATCAACATCCTGCGCCAGTAAAAGGATGGTTTGTGAACTTTCCACCGGGGTAGATTGGATGGCATTGGTATCATGGCTTACAATTTTTTCTGCATCATAACGTACATCAATAGCCGGTTTAAAAATTTCCACCTTCAGGTTAGCAATTTTAACCCTTTTCAACCTGCGTATCAGCTCTTCTGTTTTTCCGCTGAACATGCTGCCACATATCACTTCAATCCATCCCCTTCTTTCACCTTTCAGATTAGGTTCTATAAACATTATATAAATTTTTTAAAATTGAGTTTGTAACTTTATGCCAGTTCGTGCAAAGGTTATGGATTATTGTCATTGAACAAAACATAATTTTCACTGCTGATCTTATCATAATTCATTAAAAATTAACTGTATGGACCGGGTGCAGACCCTCTGTAAAAAATTGCAGGAGCAGCTTGACCAGCATGCTGGAGCAGACCAGTTATTGCTAACCGTTCAGATGCTGCAATCAGAATTAATGCACCTGAAAGCGGGCATGCAGGATGTTGCTGAACCATTGGCCGCCTCTATACAGATTCCGGCTAATATGAATGTTGAATTAAAACCTGCACCACCTGAATCTGAACCGGAAAAGGATAATACCGAACCGGAAAAAACAATTATGGTTCTGGAAATAGATGAAGCAGCCGTGGAAGCCGAACTGGAAGAAATAAAACGAAATGCGAAAACCAGGGATCAGATCAGCATTCAGAACAAACCCCAGCTTCTGTTTGATCCGATAGAAGATATTCCAACGTTAACTCACCAGGGGCCGCAGAAAGATAAAACAACGGAACTTCATGAAAAAATCGGCGTTAACCAGGTGTCTCTCAACGATGCGTTGAAACAATCAAAAATGGAACTTAGCGATGCCCTGCAGGATACCCCTGTTAAAGACCTTAAAAAGGCTATTGGTATCAATGACAGGTTCCTGTTTATCCGGGAACTTTTCCGCGGTGATGAAGTGATGTATGAACGCAGTATTAAAACAATAAATGGGTTTTCCATATATCCCGAAGCCGAATACTGGATTAAACGAGAACTGAAACTGAAACTAGGCTGGAACGACAGCAGCCCGGATGTGAAACTTTTTGATCAGATGGTAAAAAGGCGGTTCCCTTCAATGTGATCAAGGATTCTATTGGTTGCGCCCCTGTGTTTATAAACATATTCTTTGGCAGCCTTACCTGATTTTTCAATCTTTTCAGGATCATTGAATAATTTTCCCAATAATTTTTCCAGGTCAAGCGGGTCTGTAACACTGAATGCTGCTTCACAGTCAATCAAACCGGTTGCTTCGGCAAATTTGCTGTAAACAGGCCCGAATACCACGGGTTTTCCATATACTGCGGCTTCCAGCACATTATGAATGCCATCGGCCCCAAATCCGCCACCAACATAAGTGATATCTGCATATTTATACAGCCTGGCCAGCATACCTACATTATCAATGATCAGTACATTGGATCGGGCAGCCAATTGATCATTTTCAGCCAGGGCTGAATAAAAAATGGCGTAAGGGATTTTTTCTATGATATCATCCAGCTTTTCTTTAAAAATAACATGTGGTGCAATGATGAACCTGATATCGGGCCTTGTTTTAATGAAATGCAGTAATTCTACTTCATCTTCTTCCCAGGTACTGCCGGCAACCAAAACCGGTTTATCTGATATAAATGATTCAATATGCAGAACAGGTTCATTTTTTTCCGCAATGGCTATAACCCTGTCGAAACGTGTATCTCCGGCTATAAGTACATTTTTTTCAAAACCAGCGGCACGGAGTAATGCCAGAGAATTTTCATCCTGAACAAACATTTGCTGAAAACAGGTTAACATATCCCGCCAGATTTTTCCATACCATGCAAAAAATGGCTGGTTTTGCCTGAAAATGCCGGAAACAAGAATAACCGGTATCTTCCTTTTCTTCAGTTCCACCAGGTAATAATACCAGTATTCATATTTCACCCAAATTACCAAAGACGGATCCAAAGCAGCAACCAGCCTCCGGGCATGTAACAGGTTATCCATCGGTAAATAGAATATGTAATCGGCTCCCGGGTAGTTTTTACTTACTTCATAGCCACTCGGGCTGAAAAAACTGAGAGCGATCTTAGATGAAGGGTATTTTTTCCTGATAGCTTCCAGCAGCGGACGTCCCTGTTCAAATTCCCCAAGGCTGGCGCAATGCATCCAAATCGTGTTTCCTGAACCGGGAAATGCGGGAAAATCCTTTCTCCCCTTAAGCCATAAGCGGGCTTTTACATTCCAGGGAGATACAATCCGCAGGCCGGCGCTGTATAAAAACAGGAAAATATTGTACAATAATATGCTCAAGGGGAATTTTGGTACCAAAAATACAGGGTTTGCCCTTTAAATCAATTCATTTGCCATATATATGATTTAGGCGCTCAAAATCTTATCTTTGCGCCGTTTAAAAATATGGATTATGAGGCCTTTACAAATGGTTGATACAAAAACACAGTATCATAAAATAAAAGCTGAAGTGGATGCTGCCGTTATAGCTGTGATGGAAAGCTCGCAGTTTATAGGCGGGAAAACCGTGAATGACTTTGCAGAAAACCTGGCAACATATCATGGATGCAAACATGTTATCCCCTGCGCCAACGGTACAGACGCACTCCAGATAGCCATGATGGCATTGGGACTGAAACCGGGCGATGAAGTGATCACCCCGTCTTTCACCTACATTGCTACGGTTGAAGTGGCTGCATTGCTTAATATTAAACCTGTATTTGTTGAGGTAGATGATAAAACCTTCTGTATTGATCCGGAAGCTATTGAGAAAGCCATTACCCCAAAAACAAAGGCGATTGTACCGGTGCATCTGTACGGCCATGCAGCCAATATGGAAGCAATCATGAAGATAGCAAACAGGCACAACTTATATGTTATTGAAGATAATGCACAGGCTATCGGTAACGAGTATGTTTTTTCTGACGGAACCAGGAAAAAAACCGGCACCATCGGCCATATTGGCTGCACATCTTTTTACCCATCCAAAAACCTGGGTGCATTCGGAGACGGGGGAGCCATTTTCACCAATGATGACGGACTGGCCGGCCTTTTAAAGATGATTGCTTCACATGGGCAAAGCAAGCGCTATTACCATGATGTGGTAGGTTGTAATTCCAGGCTGGACAGCATGCAGGCCGCCATCCTTGATATCAAATTAAAACACCTGGATGAGTATATTGATGCAAGAAGAAAAGCGGCTGATTATTATGACAAGGCATTTTCCGGCAATGAAAAAATTGTTACACCTTTCCGGGCAACAGATAACAATCATGTGTTTCACCAGTATACACTCATCCTAAACGGGATAGACAGAGATGAACTTCATAACTTTCTTGCCGGTAAAGGAGTTCCCTCTATGATCTATTACCCGGTACCCGCACACAGGCAGAAAATGTTTGATGCATTCGGCGGAAGCGACTATCACCTGCCGGTAACCGACTGGCTGACAGAAAGGGTCATTTCACTGCCCATTCATACCGAACTGGATGAAGAACAACAGGCTTTTATTGTATCGCAGGTATTGGATTTTGCAGGCAGGTAAGCACTTAATTTAACAGTATCAACATGAAAATTGCAGTTATAGGAACAGGTTATGTAGGGTTGGTTACAGGAACATGTTTTGCCGAAACAGGAAACACGGTAACCTGTGTGGATATTGATGCACAGAAGGTAGAGAAATTATCAGGCGGACAGATAACTATTTATGAACCGGGCCTGGAGAAATTGTTTTTACGAAACCAGAAAGAAGGCAGGTTATTTTTTACAACCTCATTGGAAAGCGCAGTAACTGACGCCAGGATTATATTTCTGGCACTTCCTACACCACCCGGCCAGGATGGAAGCGCAGACCTCAAATATATTTTAGGCGTAGCCTCGCAACTTGGCAAACTCATTAAACCGGGTGATTATAAAGTGATCATCGACAAAAGTACCGTACCAGTTGGAACTGCTGAAAGGGTTCGTGCCGCCATACTGGATGCTGCCAAAATGGAAGGCATGCATGCGGAAGGTTCATTCGATGTGGTTTCCAACCCCGAATTCCTTCGGGAGGGCGTAGCCGTAGACGATTTTATGAAACCCGACAGGGTGGTGATCGGCACCACTTCCGAAAAAGCCATCAAACTGATGAACGATTTGTATGCTCCGTTTGTGCGCCAGGGTAACCCGATCATTTTCATGGATGAGAAATCTGCTGAACTTACCAAGTATGCCGCTAATTCGTTCCTGGCAGTTAAGATCAGCTTCATGAATGAAATCGCACAGCTTTGTGAGCGGCTTGGTGCAGATGTTGACATGGTAAGACGCGGAATCGGCAGTGATGACCGTATCGGTAAAAGGTTCTTATTTCCGGGCATCGGTTACGGTGGAAGCTGTTTCCCAAAAGACGTACAGGCATTGGCCAAATCCTCATCAGAAGTTAATTATGATTTCAGGATACTCGATGCCGTTATGGAAGTGAATGAAAAGCAGAAATTACACCTAATACCGAAAATAAAAGCATTTTTCGGCGGAAATATCAGCGGTAAACATTTCGCCATGTGGGGGCTCGCATTTAAGCCGAATACCGACGATATCAGGGAAGCGCCTGCTTTATATGTGATAGATGCATTACTGAATGCAGGTGCGTCGGTAACCGCTTTTGATCCCGAAGCCATGAAGAACGTAAAAGATCAGTTGGGCAACAGGATAACCTATGCCGAAAGCCAGTATGATGCACTTGAAAATGCTGATGCGCTTATCATTTCAACCGAATGGAATGAATTCAGGACACCTGATTTTGACAAGATCAGTGCCAGGCTAAAAAGCAAGGTGATTTTTGATGGCCGAAACCTGTTCGACCTGGAACAGGTGAGGTCGCTTGGTTTCCATTACGAAAGCGTGGGAAGGAAAGTAGTACATGCGTAACCGTTACCTGTATATGCAGAATATAAAACATTTATACAAACAAGGATAAGAAAGTGCCCAAAAAAAGAATATTGATAACAGGAGCAGCCGGGTTTTTAGGTTCACACCTATGCGACAGGTTCATACGTGAAGAATATCATGTGATTGGCATGGATAACCTGATAACCGGCGACCTTAAGAATATAGAACACCTGTTCAAACTTCCGCAGTTTGAATTTTATCATCACGATGTTTCCAAATTCATTCATGTTACCGGAAAACTGGATTATATCCTTCATTTCGCATCACCTGCCAGCCCGATTGATTACCTGAAAATTCCCATCCAGACATTAAAAGTAGGCTCTTTGGGTACCCATAACTGCCTGGGTTTGGCACTGGCTAAAAAGGCCAGGATACTGGTTGCCAGCACCAGCGAGGTTTATGGAGATCCGCTGGTTCACCCGCAGAATGAAAATTACTGGGGTAACGTAAATCCCGTTGGACCAAGGGGCGTTTACGATGAGGCCAAGCGGTTCCAGGAAGCCATCACCATGGCATATCATTCATTTCACCAGGTGGAAACAAGGATAGTGCGCATTTTCAACACGTTTGGCCCACGGATGCGGTTGAACGACGGAAGGGCATTACCGGCTTTTATCGGGCAGGCATTGAGGGGGGAAGACCTGACCGTATTCGGCGATGGCAGCCAGACAAGGAGTTTCTGTTATGTGGATGACCTGGTTGAAGGGATTTACCGGTTACTCATGAGCGATTACCATATGCCGGTGAATATTGGTAACCCGGATGAAATTTCCCTGAAAGATTTTGCTGAGGAAATCATCAGGCTAACGGGAACAAAACAGCAGATCGTTTACCGGCCTTTGCCGGTAGATGACCCAAAACAAAGACAACCGGATATTACCAGGGCTAAGGAGATACTGGGGTGGCAACCAATGGTAAGCAGGCAGGAAGGCTTGCGGATTACCTATGAGTATTTTAAAAACCTTCCAAAAGAAGAATTGAATAAATTGCCGAAAGAATTCAGGTAAATAGCCGGCTTTAAGGGCAGTTTGCATATAATTTTTCTGTTAGAATTGCGTTTATGCTTTTCAGCAGAAAATGCGGATTATACAACAATTAAATAACAAATAAATTTTCAGAATGTACCAGGATTTGTTGGAAAAAAGAAAGACACTTGCCGTAATCGGTTTAGGTTATGTAGGACTACCGATTGCGCTGGCCTTTGCAAAGAAAATAAAAGTGATCGGTTTCGATATCAATGAGGAAAGAGTGGATATGATGCGCCGTAATATTGATCCGAGCAATGAATTGGATGAAAAGGAATTTGAAGGCTGCGATATAGAGTTTACCAGCAGCCTGGATGTGTTGCGTAAAGCCAACTTCTATATTGTGGCTGTTCCAACACCTGTTGATGAACACAATGTGCCCGACCTGGTTCCGGTTCAAAGGGCCAGTGAAACAATCGGTAAAGTGCTTAAAAATGGCGATTATGTTGTTTTTGAAAGCACCGTTTACCCGGGATGTACCGAAGAAGATTGCGTACCGATTATGGAAAACTTTTCTGGCCTCAAAATGGTCACCGACTATAAGATTGGTTATTCACCCGAAAGGATCAACCCGGGCGATAAGGAACATACCATTACCACTATTGTAAAAGTAGTAAGCGGTTGTTGCCCGGAGAGCCTGGAAACCATTGCAAAAGTGTATGAACTGGTTGTTAAGGCAGGTGTTCACAGGGCATCATCTATTAAGGTGGCCGAAGCAGCTAAGATTATTGAAAATACCCAACGTGACCTCAACATTGCGTTAATGAATGAGCTTTCCATCATTTTCGACAGGATGGGTATAAATACATACGAAGTGCTGGAAGCTGCCGGCACAAAATGGAACTTCCTGAAATTCCAACCGGGGCTTGTTGGAGGACATTGTATCGGTGTTGATCCGTATTACCTTACTTATAAGTCACAAAAACTGGGCTACGACAGCCAGGTAATACTGGCCGGCAGAGCCATTAACGATGGCATGGCCGGTTATGTTGCTAAAAGAATCCTGAAGCACATCATAAAGAACAACGGAAACATTAAGGAAGCGAAAGTGCTGGTAATGGGCGCTACTTTTAAAGAAAATGTAAGTGATATCAGGAACAGCAAAGTGGCTGATGTGGTTAAAGAACTTAAATCATTTTCACTGAATGTGGAAGTGACTGATCCGTATGCCAGCAGTGAAGAATTGAAGCATGAATATGGTTTCGGGCTGGTAAAAGAAACGGGTAAGGACTATGACGCTGTAATCATTACCGTGCCGCACAATGAGTACAGGAATATGGATGATGCCTATTTTTCATCCATAACAAAGCAGCATGCCATCATTGCCGACCTGAAAGGTACATACAGGGGAAAAATAAAGAACAGGGCTTATTGGAGCCTGTAAGATCGGCTTAGCGTTATTTACAGCATAAATGAAAAGCATCCGGAGTACATGAATAACAACTTTCACAGCAAGGATATTAGCAGCAGGCGTTTCCTGGTTACAGGCGGTGCCGGGTTTATAGGAAGCCATATTGCAGAATATTTACTGAAAAACGGGGCCAAACAGGTACGCGTACTCGATAATATGGCTAATGGATTTGAAAAGAACCTGGCTGTGCTGAAAGATTATCCCGCATTTGAATTCATTGAAGGGGATATCAGAAATGAGGATACCTGTCAGCAGGTTTGCACCGGTATGGATTATGTCAGCCACCAGGCTGCACTTGGTTCAGTTCCACGGTCAATTAAGGAGCCGGTGTATTTTAACGATGTGAATGTTGGTGGTTTTACCAACATGTTAAAAGCTGCAATAGACAATAAAGTTAAAAAATTTGTTTACGCATCCTCATCCTCAGTATACGGCGATGAACCAACCCTGCCCAAAACGGAAGAAAAGGTAGGCAACTGTCTGTCTCCCTATGCAGCTACAAAAAAGACCAATGAACTGTATGCCCGTGTGTTTGCTGATGTATATGGCATCAAAACAATCGGGTTAAGGTATTTTAATATTTTTGGCCCGCGCCAGGACCCGGACGGGGCTTATGCAGCCGTTATACCGCTTTTTGTAAAAGGTATACTGAACAGGACAGCGGTTTATATAAACGGCGATGGTGAGCAAACCAGGGATTTCACATTTGTTGATAATGCCACCCAGGTGAATATAAAGGCCATGCTGAGCGAGAACGAAGAAGCAGATAATAAGGTTTATAATGTGGCAGTAGGTGAAAATTTTTCCGTTAACTACCTGTATAATACCTGCAGGAATTACCTGGGTAGTGATTGGGAACCTGTTTACAGAGAACCCCGGGCAGGAGATATCAGGAACTCGCTTGCCGATATAAGCCTGGCCAGGCAATTGCTGGGTTATATGCCAACCAGGAAATTTGAAGAAGGCCTGGCAGATACGATTGATTTTTTCAAAAAAGTTTACAGCAAATAAGCCACCGCTGCCTATTTTCAAAAGATAATTATTGAGGTTATGCCATTTTTTAAAACAGGGTTTCCGGGTTTGCTGATTTTTGAACCGGTTGTTTTTCGTGACAGCAGGGGCTATTTCCTGGAGAGCTATAATGAGAGAACATGCAGAGAAGAAGGCGTTAACATCCGGTTTGTGCAGGACAACCAGGCTAAATCCTCTTATGGCGTTATACGAGGGTTACATTACCAGCTTCAGCCATTTGCTCAAACAAAATTCATACGGGTTTTAACAGGTACGATCCTTGATGTAGTTCTGGATCTCAGGAAAGGGTCCCCCACATTTGGAAAAACATACAGCCTGGAACTTTCGGCGGAAAATAACAAGCAATTACTCATACCCCATGGGTTTGCCCACGGTTATTCTGTACTGTCAGAAACAGCAGAAGTATTTTATAAATGTGATAGTTTTTATAACAAAGATGCCGAAGCAGGCATTCAGTTCAACGATCCGGCTTTGAATATTGACTGGATGATTCCTGTGGAAAAAATGATCATTTCAAAAAAAGATACGCATCACCCGGATTTTGCACATTGCAAGAATAATTTTGAGTTTAATCAACAAAAGTGAATAACCGGCAAAACATACTGGTAACCGGAGCCAATGGCCAATTGGGAAAGGAATTCGGGTCAATCATTGAGCAGTATCCTAACTACAATTTCATACTGGTATCCAAAGAGCAATTACCTGTTAACGACCGGATGGCAGTGGCGGATTTTTTATCTGCGAACAACATTGCTTACTGTATCAATTGCGCTGCATATACAGCAGTTGATAAAGCCGAAACAGAAAAGGATATTGCATTTGATATAAACGGTTATGCCGTTGGGGCACTGGCTGCCATTTGTAAAAAACGTGAAACACGGTTATTTCATTTTTCAACGGATTATGTTTTTAACGGGAAATCTGCTGTACCCTATAAAGAAAATGATAGTACTGAACCTGTAAATACTTACGGAGCTTCTAAATTATTGGGTGAACAGGAAGCGCAAAAAAATAATCCTGATGTGATCATCATCAGGACTTCCTGGGTATACAGCAGTTTTGGTAAGAACTTTCTAAAAACAATGTTGAGGCTGATGCATGAGAAAGAAAGCATTTCAGTTGTAAACGATCAGTTGGGTTGCCCAACCTATGCCAACGATCTGGCAAAGGCTGTAATGGAAATAATCTGTCACTACGAAAATCCGTTACCCGGTATATATAATTACTGCAATCAGGGAATCATTAATTGGTATGAATTTGCGCTGGCCATAAAAGAAATTTCGGGTTCTGCCTGTAAGGTAAATCCTATCAGTACCTTACAATATCCAACCCCGGCAAAAAGGCCTCACTATTCTGTTTTAGATACAGAAAAAATTTCAACAACATTCAACATTGAAATACCATCCTGGAAACACAGCCTGGAAACCTGTATTTCAAAAATGAACCTGTAAAGCTGTTTTGTATTCAGCTTGAATCATTCCTTATTCCTGATATAAACCAGCTTAATACCCGCTTTGTCGGTTTCCCGCTTGTCTATTTCAAATTGTGGTAATGATTTTATCAGCGGCGTCAATTTTAAAAACCCAAAATTCCTCGGGTCAAAATTGGGATGTTTCTTTAGCAATAAATTGCCCACATCTCCCAAAAACGCCCACCCATTCTCATCAGCCAGGTCATTGATGGTTGTTTTAATCAGCTTGATGGTTTCTTTTCCTATCTTATCAACGGCAGCTTTTGGTTTACGTTTTATTTCCTTTGGCTTTATTTCTGCACTTTCCGTTTCATCATACATAGGTATAATTTCCATATAGATGAATTTATCGCAGGAAACAATGAACGGATTAGGCGTTTTCTTTTGCCCGATGCCAAACACTTTCATGCCTGCTTCTCTTAAACGTGTTGCCAGCCTGGTAAAATCACTGTCGCTGGATACAATGCAAAACCCATCCACTTTACCGGAATATAAAATGTCCATGGCATCAATGATAAGGGCGGAATCGCTGGAATTTTTTCCCGAGGTATAACTATACTGTTGTATTGGTGTGATGGCATTTTCCAATAAAACACTTTTCCAACCAAAAACGGTGGGTTTTGTCCAGTCGCCATAAATACGCTTGAACGTTGGCGTTCCGTATTTGGCAATTTCCTCCATCACACCTTTCACATTACTATAGGGCACGTTGTCGGCATCAATTAATACCGCCAGCCTTATTTCATTTTTTAATTCCATATCACAATGTAGTACATTTTCAGGCTGTACAGGCATTACATTAGGCAAAAAGCAGGATACCCTGTTCAGCATTTTTATTTGACTACTTTTGCCACATATATGCAATCATTCACATCGCAAAGCAAAATCATTGTTACCTGCAGCAACAGGTTATCAGTTTACCTGCAACAGGAAATCTCTGAGTTAGGGTTTTCACCGGTAAGGGTTTTTAAAACGGGTGTTGAATTACGGGGTAGCCTGCAGGATTGCATTACGCTGAACCTTAACCTTCGCTGTGCCAGCCAGGTATTGTTTTCTTTGATGGAATTCAGGGCACATAATGCCAATGATGTATACGATAACCTGCTGGGTATAACCTGGGAAGAACTGATTGCCCCGGAAGGATATTTTTCCATCAGCAGTAATGTTAGCAACGAAACCATCAGTAACAACCTGTTTGCCAACGTAAAAGTGAAAGATGCCATTGCCGACAGGTTCAGGAGTAAAACTGGTAAAAGGCCAAATTCCGGCCCGGAATTGCATGGCGTTGTAGTGCATTTATACTGGAAAGATGACCAGGCAGAAATTTTTATGGATACATCCGGTGAAACGCTATCCAAACACGGATATCGTAAAATTCCCGGTAAGGCTCCGATGCTTGAATCACTTGCTGCTGCTACCATATTGGCAGGCAATTGGAACAGGAGGTCGGCATTTATTAATCCAATGTGCGGTTCCGGTACGCTGGCCATAGAAGCAGCGCTGATAGCAACAAACAGGCGCCCCGGTCTTTTCAGGAATAATTATGCATTCATGCATATCCTGGGGTATGATGAAAACATATATAAACAGGCTATTGCAAAACTGGAAGAACAAATTATTAATGTTCCGGGATTGCAGATTATTGCTACGGATATCAGCGAAGATGCTATAAACATTTCAAAGATAAATGCCGGCATGGCTGATGTGGAAACACTTATTGATTTCCGGGTTTGCGATTTTGAAGAAACTCATATCCCTGAAAATACAGATGGCGTTGTATACATTAATCCTGAATATGGCGACAGGCTTGGCATTGAAACTGAACTGGAAAAGACTTATAAACGCATGGGCGATTTCTTTAAAAAGAAATGTAAAGGGTATACAGGATTTATTTTTACCGGTAACCTGGAACTCGCTAAAAAAATTGGTTTAAAACCCAGGCGCAGGATTGAATTTTATACCAGCAAAATCGACTGCCGGCTTTTTGAATATGAATTATATGCAGGAACCAAAGAAGCATCTAAACAACCCGGCTAAAAAAAACAGGAAGCATAAATGCCTCCCGCTAATGAATTGCGTTATATTGTTTCGAATACCTGATCAATGAAATTAGTCCTTAACCCTTTCAATATATTCACCGGTTTTTGAATTCACCCTGATCAGCTCACCTTCATTAACAAATAATGGAACGTTAACGGTAGCACCAGTTTCTACAGTGGCAGGTTTCAGCGTCCTGGTTGCCGTATCGCCTTTCATGCCCGGTTCGCTGTAGGTTACCAATAATACGATCTTGTCTGGTAGTTCAACACTCATTGGCATATCCGTTTCACCATTAACCAATACAGAAACCTCCTGGCCGTCTTTCAGGAATTTAGGAGCGTCAATCATGTTTTCGGCAACAGTAATCTGTTCAAAAGTGGCTGTATCCATAAAACTGTAGCCGGTATCATCCTTATATAAATACTGGTATGGTTTACGTTCAACCCTTACCGGGAAAATCGTTTCACCGCTGTTCCAGGTAACTTCAATGGTGCGGGCATTGTCAACACCTTTCAGTTTTGCCCATACTTTTGCAGCGGCACGGGCTGTTTTATTTTGTCCGAATTCGATCACTGAATATAAACTGCCGTCAATCTTTAATATCAATCCCGAACGGATATCTGCTGTTGTTGCCATAAAATGAATATTTAAGGCTGCAAAAGTAGGGATTGAAACTGTAATGGCGAAAACTTAATGCTTGCCCTGTTTTTTGCTTTTTTTAGCCGTTTGCGGGTAAAACTGTAGATTTACCCTATGAAGAGGATTTGGCTATTTTGCTTATTGTTTATTGGTTCTCAACCTGCTGAAGCACAAGCCGACAGCCTGGCTGTTTATAAGCGGTTTCCAACCCTGCCGGTGTTCAACCTGGTAAAATTACCCGATAGTACAACCTTTACCAGGGATGATTTAGGCAGGCGAAAAGCAACCATGATCATGCTGTTCAGCCCCGATTGCGACCATTGCGTTCAAGCCACAAAAGACCTGCTTCAGCAAATACACTTATTTAAAAATGTACAGGTAATCATGGTTTCTTCTAATAGTTATGCAATGACCCAAACATTTTTCCGGGATAATAATATGGCAGATTATCCCAATATTACCATGGCCCGCGATGCTGCATTTTACCTGGGAACTTTTTATAACCTGAAGCAATACCCTTCCGTTTACCTGTATAATAAAAAGGGTAAATTCATACGCGAATTTATTGGCAGTTTTTCTATGAAGGAAGTGGCAGGAAGTTTCTGACCTGGCAGTTAATATCAATTGATTATTATTTTATGAACGCTTGTTTCCAAACAATCCTTTCATTTATCATGATATAGATTTCGTAAAAACCTTTGCCCAGGTTATCTACCGGTAGCTGGATTTGCCTGGCAAGGCTCGAATACCTTTTACGTAAAAGCACATATCCTTTCATGTTCATAATATATACATCAATTACATCCAGTATGGCTTCGCTGCCCTTGTATTGCAGGTTTATCAGGTGGTCTACCGGAACAGGGTACATGATCCAGTTTCCATTTCCGGTGCCAATTTGAATGCTGATTGATTCCGTATAACGAACCTGGCCCGATTGATTTATCTGGAGCCTGTAATAGGTAATATCATGGTGAAACCGGAAATCTATATATGAAATCAGTTTGTTTTTCCTGTTTTCGTCAGCTCCTGCATAATTAATATCAACCCACAACCGGTTATCATGGCTTCGTTGTAATATGTAACCGGATTTACCGGGATCAATATTTTGCCATTTCAGGGAAACGCATTTTGCCTGAGCATCATAAACAGCAATCAAATTAGGGTTGTTAATGGGATAACCCCATCCGGATGAAATAAGTAAACAATATAAAGCCGGCACCCATTGCATATGATTCTATGTATGATGTATGAATATTAGAACGGATAAGGGTGGATGGGATTATCCGGCAATAGTTAAAAGCTGGCCAAAACGGAGATGGATAGATCGGAAGAGCACACGTCTGAACTCCAGT
>CALKVC010000160.1 GCA_937996595.1 uncultured Chitinophagaceae bacterium | reverse complement strand
CACGACGCTCTTCCGATCTTATTATCCGCTGCCTTGTCAAAAAACAGCAGTTTTATGGCTATGATCATCATGAATACCGCAAATATTTTCTTGACGGTATCCTGTGGTAACCTGAGGGCTATTTTGCTTCCAAAATAGCTGCCAAACAGGAATGCAAAAGAAATGGCCAGTACAACTTTAATATCTATAAAACCTTGTTTGTAGTACTGAAGTACTCCCAGCAGGCCCACAGGTAACAGCAGGATGCCAAGAGAAGTGCCCTGTGCCATTTTTTGTGAAAAGCCCATAAATAAAATTAATGCCGGTACAATGATGATTCCGCCGCCAACACCAACAAGTCCGCTCAGCATTCCGGCTGCCACACCAATAAGCAGCAGGATTGCCAGTGTTTGTATATCCATATTTCTATAAGGTTTAAACATGCGTTTTCGGGTACTTCGATTTATAAAATGAAATGGCTTCCTTAATCACAAGATATGCAGCCGCTTTATCCTGGAATTCATCTATTTCAACCACTTTATTTTCAAGTACTTTATATTGTTCAAAATAATTTTTTAATACGGCGAAAAAATGAGGAGGAATTTCACGGATATCTTTGATATGGTTCACGGTTGGGTCGTTGGTGGCCACAGCAATGATCTTATCGTCTTTTTCACCATTATCAATCATTTGCATATTACCGATAACAGTGGCTTGCACCAGGCAAAGCGGTTCAATGCTTTCGCTGCACATTACCAGGATATCAAGCGGGTCATTGTCTTCACCAAGTGTTTGTGGAATGAATCCATAGTTTACCGGGTAGTGGAATGAGGAATAAATCACCCTGTCCAGTTTAAGCAATCCTGTCTTTTTATCAATTTCGTATTTGCATCGGCTTCCCTGGGGGATTTCTATAAGGGCGTTTACTTTTTCCGGTGTAAATTCCCCGCTGTCGGCGCCATGCCAAGGATGAAGGATATGCATGATGTTATATCTTTTTTTATTTTCCTGTATGTATTAAAAATATTAGCCGGTCATAAGATATCCGTTAATTTGTTCACTTATCTCAGGTTGATACCAGTTTAAATCCCGCCCATGCTGCAACGATACCAAGCAAGATGCTTAACATAATGTAAAGTACCGATTGCATGTATTTTCCCTCAAGCATCAGTTGCAGGTTCTCAATACTGAATGCGGAAAAAGTGGTAAATCCGCCACATATCCCTGTTGCCAGAAAAAGTTTCCAGTTAGCATTAATAGCCGGTTCTTTCATACTCAATCCGATCACGATACCGATAACGAGGCTGCCGGCAATATTTACGATAAATGTAGGAACCGGGAGCTGGTTTGATTTGAACAGATACCAAGCCAGGTAGCGTAACATACTTCCGATTCCTCCGCCAAGCCCAACTAGTAAGAGGTTTTTAATCATATTCAGTCAATTGGCAGGTTACCCGAGTAGGTATATTTGAAATCAATTTGCCATGTTTTATTTTGCCTGATCACTTTTATTTCCATTGGTTTATGCATGTATGAGTTGGAATAATTGATGATTGTGGTTGAATCGTCTGCATCTAGGTATTTATTTATTTCATAAGATGCAGCCCGGTAATTCTTTTTCTTTTCATCAGACAACCTGCCATAGTACATTTTGTAAGAGTCAAACAACTGGATATTTTGGGAATCCCTGAGCAGTAATTTTTCTGCGGCTTCAAAATTTCCATCAAGGCTTGCCCTGATAAATGCACGGCCAGTATCCAGTGCTGTTGAAGGTTTTTCATTTTTTTCATTGTTGCAGGAATAAAGTGATGCTAAAAGCAACAAGCCTGCAAGTAATTTTCTTGCCATGATAATTTTATTGCAATAAAGTTAAACATCTTTCGGGTAAAGACATAAAAAAAGCACCCTGTATAGGGTGCCTGATATAAATAATGTGGGATTATTTTTTCATCTTTTCTGCTTCGGCCTTGATGGTGTCAAGCATCTCCATACCTTTTTTCATACCTTCTTTTATTGAATCCATATCCATTTTTTTCAGTTCATCCAATGCATTCCCGATGCTGTCAGCGGGGTTGATTCCTTTCTCATTCATCTTTTCCATTCCCATGCTCATCATGGATGCTTTGTCGAAAGCCACTTTCCAGGAGCCGTCTTCTTTCTTCAGTATATAATTGAGGGATTCTCCTGATTTCTTTTCTTTAACCGGAATGGTAGCTTTGTCGCCTTCTATTTTCACTTCGCCGAATTCCATGGAAGATTTGTCAAATTTATCCGTATCCTTGTTATCCTTGCTCATGTTCATACCCATTTCCATCATATCTATCATAGACTTACTGTCTTTAGTGGCAAGCTTTCGTGCGGCTTCTATGTCTTTTTTAGAAAGCGCATCAAAGAACTGGGTCAATACTGCTTTCGGGTCGCCGCTTTTGTCGGAATTACAACCGATAAACATTGTTGAAGTAACCAATGCAATCGCAAATAAGATTTTTTTCATAACAGTTTTTTTAGTTTAAGTTTCAAAAGTAGAGAATATATTATTTCAATATGTTTTTATTGTATTTTAATTGTGCCTGTATTTTGCACAGCGGGTGCAAAAACAGGTCGTCAACACCAATGAATTCAAATTGTTTTATCCGGCTCCTGTTAAACGGCTGATTCCAAACGGTATTCTTTATGAAACATTTGTAAACGAATTCTGCACAATACATACGGTCGTCAGTTTCCAGGTTAAAATCCATATCAAACATGATTCCTTTTTTGAATAGTTCCCGCGCATTTTGTGCAAAACCGGTAGCAGTGCTTTTGGGCAAGGTAAACCTGAAAATAGCTATCCCTTTGTTATTATAAGGTTCGGCAAAGTCTTCAAACCGGTCTCTTACTATTTTCTGGTCGGGATTGAAATCACCACCCAGGGCATGGTAAACAAATAAACTGTCGTTTTCTATGCTGGCAATACCGCAGTGTGAAAATGTATTGTTTCTTTGATTGAGGTTCCTTAATGTTTCGCTGGTGAAATCGTTGCCGGTGCGGGTTACCAGGTCGCCGGTTATTACTTGTGATTTTAGCTGTTGAACCTTTACCAAAGCACTTTTTATGATTGCCTGTTGCTGAAGCGAATCCTGCCTGGTTGTAATATAACTGTTGTAACCGTTGTTTTCCTTACAGGCCGGTATAAAAAAAATAAGGCAGCCTGCAGGCCACCTTACCAGGTTAATAAAATGTTTTTTCAACGTGTTATTATTTTTTTGAAGCATCATGCATGTGCTTCTCGTCATCCTTGTTGTAAGCCTTGATGATGGCTTTAACGAGTTTGTGGCGCACTACGTCTTCCTCATCCAGTTCAATATGGGCGATGCCTTCAATATTCTTCAATATTTTGGTGGCTTTAAAAAGCCCGCTTTGCTGGTTTTTCGGAAGGTCTATCTGGGTTGGGTCGCCTGTTATGATTGCTTTTGCGTTCGGCCCAATCCTTGTAAGGAACATCTTTATCTGCAGGTCATTTGTGTTCTGGGCTTCGTCCAGAATGATGAATGCATTGTCGAGTGTACGACCCCGCATATATGCCAGCGGAGCAATTTCAATGGTGCGGGTGCTCATGTAATAGCCCAGTTTATCTGCCGGTATCATATCATCCAGGGCATCATATAATGGCCGCAGATAAGGATCTATCTTTTCTTTCAGGTCACCGGGCAGGAAGCCTAAACTTTCACCTGCTTCAACGGCGGGCCTGGTGAGGATGATCTTTTTAACAAGCTTATTTTTCAGGGCACGTACTGCCAGGGCAACTGCTGTATAGGTTTTACCGGTACCAGCGGGCCCGATGGCAAAAACGATGTCATTTTTGTCGCAGGCATTTACCATCATTTTCTGGTTAGCAGTACGGGCCCTTACTGTTTTGCCGTTGGGTCCGAAAACCAGTACATCATTGGGGTTCCTGTCCATGAAATTGTCAACTACTTTTTCATCATCGCCACCCAGGATCTGGTCGAAATAATTTTCACTCATATGACCGTTGCGTTCCAGGTATTGTACAAGCAGGTCAATTTTTTCTTTGGCTTCCTCAATTTGTTCCGGGGCTCCACTCAATTTTATTTGTGTGCCGCGGCTTAGGATTTTTAAAAGTGGGAATTTCTTTTTCAGAATGTCAAGCTTACCATTGTTGACTCCAAAGAATTCGATAGGGTTTACGGTTTCGAGGTTAATGATAGTGTCTGTCAATGCTGATCAATTTTTAATGCTTTTTTCATTTTTCAAAAAAAAGCAGGCTTGGGTAAATAAAAATTGTTAATTGTACTTATTGAGCTATCTCTATCCAATATTATTAATACAAACGGTTATAACACGAATTTAATTATACACATTAGAAGTTATTTCGTGGAAAAGTTAAAAATAGCTGGTAATGAAAACATTAACATAATGGATATGAAAGCCTTTCCGGTACTAATCCTGTAAAAGAATTTCTAATTCTATAATAAATAACAGGTAATCATCAAATAAAGTCACTGGTAAGCAAGCCAGTTTTTAACTTCTGAAATTAAAATCTTGCCAGCAGTTTTACATTCAGTAATCTTGGTGTAAGCCGGTTAGGTATAGCATACACTGCATTTGAAAAATCCTTTATTAGCTGGTAAGAGATGGTGTTTGGCCTGTTGATGAGGTTGAATATTTCAAGGCTTGCCCATATATTATCAAATGACCGGAAGGGGCTATGGCTTCTCCTCAGTGTTTTTTCATTCAGCAGTAATGCGCTGAAACCCATATCAACCCTGATGTACGGATCTATGATAAGCCCGTTCCGGTATCGTACACTGTTAGGTATATTGAAAGGCATGTTGCTGCCGTATAACAGGTTCAGGTGAACCTTGAAATTCTTATTGGTTGTAAGATAGTCTTCCAGGTAAAGGCCTACTGTGATTAACCTGTCTGTTGGCCTTCTTAACCAGCCCACTTCATTTCTTACGCTATCTGCCACTACCTTATCGGGGGTGTTAGCCGTAATTATTTCGCCGGCTGCATTCTTATACAGGTAATAATAATCATCATCAAGGTTTTCGCGGCTACGCATGAAAGATATGCTTAACCAGCTTTCTGCGTCTTTTACCAGTTCGCCAAACAACCTGAATTCAATACCGGTTGCATAAGCTTTCGCATTGTTGGCACCCATGTATCTTATCTTCACATTATCTATGTCGTAAGGAACAATATCTTTCATCGATTTGTAATAAGCTTCTGCCGTAAACCTGAAAGGCCTTCCGCCAAACCCGCTGAAATTATAATCCATACCGCCCACCACCTGCATGCTCTTTTGTGAAAGAATGGCTGTATTCAAAGAGCCATCCTGCTTTCTTAATTCCCTGTAAAAGGGTGGTTGGTTATAAATGCCTGCAGCCGCTTTAAATACGAAATCTTTTTTCCATGTTGGTTTCCAGCTTGCCTGTACCCGCGGGCTTATCAGCAGTTCCTTGTTCAGGCTGTTGTAATTGTACCTGATGCCACCTTGTATGGTTATGTCGTGACGGGCTTTATTGAAATGTATATTATCCTGGATATAGCCGCTGTATTTCATGATAGTGAGGTCTGCTTCGCTGTTTTGAGAATTATATAACAGCAGGTTTGGCTGGTTGTGCGGAAGCGAATAACCGGCAGAATCCTGGTATTCCCATTGTTTAAGTTTATCCTTAATCTTCGTCTGTTCTATACTGTTACCCCATTGGATGAAATGCCGGCCTTTGTCGAGGCTTCCTTTATGGTTGAAGTTCCAGATGCCGATATTGAGTTCGTTGCGGGCATAGTTCTGGTAATAACCAGCACCCAGCGGGTTTACAATTTCTCCGAAAGTACTGCTGGTATTATCAAAATCCCTGTCACCGAAAAGATAAGTGCCGCCAATATCAAAGTTCTCCTTTTCATTATCAGTAAAGTGGCTTAGCATCCATTTCAGTTTCAGGTTCTTGTTTGGCGTATGTACCAGTGTGGCACCAGCCATCCCGGTACGATACTTGTCTTTTTCCTGCCCTTCAAAGAAAATATCAAGCCCCAGGTTTGAACTGAACAGAGGCGAAAAGACAGAGCTTGTTTTCTTTACTGTTTCGGGAAAATAACTGAACCTTGATTCACTGAAGATACCCAGCAGTTCGAGTTGTATTTTTGAACTAAGCTTATACGTTATATACGCCTGTAAATCTGATGCCGAAGGTATGTATGAACCCTGTACAGGCTGGTTACTTAAGAGGTTACGGTTGCTTTTATTGCGTATACCGGCAATATACGTGATGGCTCCTTTCTTTGCGGTCCCTTCCAGGTTTAAGCCTTGTTCCAGTAAACTGATATATACACTGCCTGCAAATGAAGCCGGCTTTTTATATTGTATATCCAGCACACTGCTCATCTTGTCGCCATATTTTGCCTGGAAACCACCTGTGAAAAAACTCACATTTCTGGTAAGTTCCGGATTGATAAAACTTAATCCTTCCTGCTGGCCGCTGCTAACCAGGTAAGGACGGGTTATTTCAAAATCATTGATGTAAACGATGTTTTCGTCATAACTGCCGCCCCTTACATTATATTGGGAAGAAAGTTCGTTGTTGCTTCCAACCAGTGTTTTAATAAGGCCTTCCACACCGCCGGTTGTGCTGGGCAGCAACAGCGCCACTTTGGGATTCACTTTAACCAGGCTGTTTTCCCTTCTTTCCCTTTCATCTGTGATAATGACAGTTTCCAGTGTTTTACCGGTCCGCGTAAGCCGTATACTGACGAATTCGGTTTCTCCCGGACTGAGGTAAAAATTTTTTTGCACGGGCAGGTAGCCGGTATGCGTGAATGTTAGTGCAAAAGACCGTTCTGCTGCCACTTTTATGCTGAATGTTCCGCTGTCGCCGGATAAAATACCGGTTTTTTTTCCCAGTATGGTAATTGTTACCCCGGTGATGGCATTTTCATTTTCATCTATTATACGACCGTTAACAGTGGCTGTTTTGTTTTGTGCAAAAACACAGGGAGCAAATACCAGGCAAAAAATGGTTAAAAGCAGTTTCATGGTATAATAACCGTTTTGGGATAAGCGAAAGCGCCGGATGCTTATAATTTTTTCAATAATTCAATGGTTGCAGCCGGGTTCGCCGATTTGAACACGGTATTTCCGGCAACTAATACATCGGCTCCGGCATCAATGATAGATTTAGCATTATCCAGCGTAACACCGCCATCAATTTCTATTTTCACAGATAGTGCACGGTCTTTGATCATTTTACTCAATTGTGATATTTTATGCAAAGTATTTGGTATGAAAGCCTGACCGCCAAACCCTGGGTTTACACTCATTAAACAAACAAGATCTATATCTGCAAGAATGTCTGAAATACTTTCAACAGGTGTGTGTGGATTGATAGCCACACCGGCATGCATACCAAGTGCTTTAATCTGCTGTATATTCCGGTGCAGGTGCGGGCATGCTTCCACATGTACGGTAAGGTTATCGGCACCTGCTTTCTTAAATGCCTCTGCATATTTTCCCGGTTCTTCAATCATCAGGTGAACATCGCAATATTTAGTGGTGGATTTCCTGAAGAATTCAACGATCATTGGCCCAAAGCTGATATTAGGTACAAACCTCCCATCCATCACATCCAGGTGAAACCAGTCGGCTTTACTGTTATTCAGCATATTGCAATCATGTTGCAGGTTAAGGAAATCTGCTGATAAAAGGGAAGGGGCTATCAATGCCATGCTGTATGAAATTTAAACGTTTATTTGTTTGTAAATTACCATTCTTTCATTAATTGGCCACATGCAAAAGCCTGTTTAATGCATCTTTTGCCTCAGTATATTCGGGATCGTACACGAGTGCATTCCTGTAAGACTGAATGGCTTCTTCTTTCCTGTTCAGTTTTTCAAGGCACCTGCCGCTGTAATAATACCCTTCTTCAAAACTGTTTTGCAAAGTAAGGGCTTTGTCAAGCACAGCCAGGGATGAATCATATTTACCCAAATCATACAATGCGATCGCTTTTTCACGGTAAGCATCCATGAATGAAAATTGCAGGTTCAGGCATTTATCGAAATAAACGATGGCTTTCTCTTTTTCATTTTTATAGGTATAATAAAGGCCTGATATGTAATTGGCATCTTTTGCTGATTCCATTTGGCCGCTTTTCAGCAATAAAGCGGCTATTTGCAGTGCTTTTGGATTTTTGGTTTGTGCATACAGGTTCCCCAGCCCAACGAGGTATTTTGTTTCGGGAACCAGGCTGATTGCTTTTTCCAGCGAGCGGATAGCAGGCATTGTATCCTCATTTTCAAAATGCAACAGGGCTTTCGATTCCCATAAGCGGGGCAGGAGGCTGTCATGTTGTATGGCCTTATTTATTTCGGAGATAGCTTTTTCATAATTTCCACTGTTCCTGTAAAACATCACGAGGGTTTCCCTGAAAATAATTGAATCGGGATATTTAGATACCAACGAGGTTAAATTTTTTTCATCAGCAGCAGTATCACTGGTTTGGATATCGGGATTGTTTTCCCGTTCCGGATCATGGCAGGCAGCCAGTAAAAAAAACTGGCACATGGCAAAGAAAAGTATGGTTGGTTTCATTTATTGACAAATTTAATGTTTACCGCATAGAAGCGCTGACAATATTCTGACAATTATTTTTATATGTGATGTTATCTTTGCGGCTGATAAAAAATATAACTGATGAGATATCTCTTCTTTTTGGCGGGTTTGGCGGTATTTTCATTGTCATCAGCATTTAACAGCAATGATAAACTGTACATTACATCAGGCCCTTCAGATACCATTCATTTTCCCGGCGAAACCCATTTCAGGAATATCCGTCAGTTGACATTTGGTGGAGACAATGCCGAAGCGTACTTCAGTTTTGACGGTAAGTACCTGGTTTACCAGAGAACGGATACAAAAAACGGGATTGCCTGCGACCAGATATGGATGGGAAAACTTCCTGAATCACCGGAGGAACAATTTACGCCAAAACTGGTTAGTACCGGAACCGGCCGCACCACCTGCTCATTTTTCTTCCCTGATGGTAAACATATTTTGTATGGCTCCACTCATCTTGGAGGAAAGGATTGCCCGCCGGTACCTGACAGGAAGAAATATGGTAACAAGTACATCTGGCCTCTGTATCCTGAGTTTGATATTTTTAAAGCAGATACGAATGGGAATGTGATAAAACGCCTTACCAAAACCCCCGGATATGACGCTGAGGCGACAATCTCTCCCAAAGGCGACAAGATTGTATTTACATCTATGCGTGACGGTGACCTTGAATTGTATACCATGAATATGAATGGAAAGAATGTGAAGCGTATTACGAATGCATTGGGGTATGATGGCGGGGCATGGTTCAGCCCGGACGGATCAAAGATTATCTGGAGAGCTTCCAGGCCAAAAACAGATTCAGCAATCAGGGAATATAAAGAACTGCTGGCTGAAAATATGGTTGCACCAACCAATATGGAAGTTTGGATAGCCAACATGGATGGAACAGATGCCCGGCAGGTAACCAACCTGAAGCAGGCTAACTGGGCGCCCAATTTTACACCTGACGGGAATCATTTTATATTCTGCAGCAACCATGAATACAAGCGTGGTTTCCCATTTAATATGTATCGTTGTAACCTCGACGGTTCCGGGATGGAAAAAATTTCCAGGGACAAAGGGTTTGATGCATTCCCCATGTTCAGCCCCAACGGTAAAAGGATTATATTCAGTAGCAACCGTAATAATGGCGGAAGCAGGGATACGAATATTTTTATAGCGGACTGGGTGGAGTAGTTGTTTATGGTTTGAAGTTCGAAGTTTGAAGTTTCCGGTTGATAAAATTCGAGATTTAGGTTACAATTCAATCACTTCACAATCCTTCATATCCGTTTGATCAATAACAAAGCGGATGATGGTGCGTACCTTATGCCAACCCTGTTTTCCTGCTGCTCCCGGGTTCATATGCAGGCATTGCAACTTTTCGTCGTACATTATTTTCAGGATATGGCTGTGGCCACTGATAAACAGTGCGGATTTATTATTGGTTATTTCCTTTTTTACCCCGGGGGCATATTTACCGGGATATCCCCCAATATGTTGCATGAATACCCGAACGCCTTCGCAGGTAAAATGCAATTTTTCTGGATACACTGACCTGATATCTGTACCGTCTATATTGCCATAAACGCCGCGAAGGATAATTTCTTTCGCAGATTTACTGTTGTTAATCCCTTTTTGCAGGTTTTGAACACCCCGGAAGAGGTTTTGCGCAAGGCTGAATGAACCAAAATCACCGGCATGCCATATTTCATCGCAGTTTCTGAAATGCTCAAATATGTTTTCATCCAGGAAATCATGGGTGTCTGATATGAGGCCTATTCTTGTCAAGATTACTCAGATTAAATTGGTAAATTTGGGTTGAAGTTAATTATCAAATCTGTGTAATGACCTTTTTCAGGAATTTTATTTACTACATAGACAAGCGAAACTGGAAATATTATTTCCTGATGCTGGCATTGTGCAAAGGGTATTAGTTGTTGTGTAATTTTTACAATCACAACAATCATTTTATCTAAAAATAAATACACACTCATGCCACATTATCATAAAGCGGGGAATTTCCCGCATAAGCGGCACGTACAGTTCCGTAAGCCGGATGGCAGCCTGTATGCCGAAGAACTTTTTTCAACAGAAGGATTTTCCAACGATTATTCACTGCTGTATCATTGTTATGAACCAACACTGATTGTTAGTTGCGATGAACCCGTGAATGTTGCCCCAAAAATTGCAGAGGAAAAAATGCTAAAACACCGGAGCCTGGAAGGGTTTAAGGTTAAGCCTGAAGATGACTTTCTGCAAAGCCGTAAAGCAGTATTGGTGAACAATGATTGCCATATCGTGCTGGCGGCTCCCCGCAAAAGCATGGCAGGATATTTTTATAAAAATGCGGATTCTGATGAAGTGATTTTTATTCATGAAGGCTCCGGTACACTGAAAACCTGCTATGGAGAACTTACTTTCAGTTATGGCGATTACCTGGTTATTCCAAGGGGTTGTATATACCAGATCCATTTTAATACTGAAGATAACCGCCTGTTTATTGTGGAATCGCATGCACCTATACGTTATCCTAAAAGATACCTGAGCAAATACGGACAGCTGATGGAACATTCACCATTTTGTGAAAGGGATATCCGAACTCCTGAGAACCTGCAAACCATCGATGAAAAAGGAGATTTCATCATTAAGACAAAAAAACAGGGTTTCTTGTATGGTATTCATTATGGCACACATCCTTTTGATGTGGTAGGCTGGGATGGATGCTGTTATCCATATGCATTCAGTATTCATGATTTTGAACCAATCACAGGCCGTGTACATCAGCCGCCACCCGTTCACCAGACATTTGAAACAGATGCATTTGTAATCTGTTCCTTTGTTCCCAGGTTATACGACTACCACCCCCAAGCTATTCCGGCACCATATAACCATAGCAATATCGACAGTGATGAACTGCTGTATTATGTTGATGGGGAATTCATGAGCCGCAAGCATGTAACCCGTGGTATGATTACCCTTCACCCGGCCGGTATTCCGCACGGGCCGCATCCGGGTGCTGTGGAGAAAAGTATAGGCGCAAAGGAAACAAAGGAACTGGCCGTTATGGTTGACACTTTCAGGCCGTTGCAACTAACTGAAACAGCCATTGAAATTGAAAACAAGGGCTATGTGATGAGCTGGGCGGAATAGCCACTACTTGTACAGTCACCGGTTTATTGTAATAGGTACACAGCTATTGGATAGCTTTCGTTATTGCTGTTCAACCATGATACGGTGATATAGAACAATTTTTTAACTGATAAAAAAATGTTTAAATTGTAATCACTAAAACAATCAGCTATGATAAAGTTCCATGAAATAAAAGTAGGTGATTATTTGATCGCCGATAACGATGGTGATATGAAAAGAGGTGAAGTTACCAACCTGAATGGTGATGAGAAACAGGTTTGTGTTGATACAGGCCAGGAGTTCTGGTATGAACTGAACCAGTTACAACCTTTACCGCTAGACGAAGCGGAGTTGAATAATTTCAAATTCCACAAGCAGGTGAATGACGACGGAACGGTAAAATACATGAAAGGCGCTTTCCGGATCCTGATTCCAAAAGAAGGTGATTTTTCCCGAATGGAGGTTTGGTACCGCGATGAAACGCGTCATATTACGCATTCCATTTATGTACATAACCTGCAGAATCATTTTTATGAAATGACCAAGGTTCACCTGAATGATGAATCCTTTGACTGAGGAGTTGAAAGCGAAATACTGGCAAATGAATATTTGTATTCAATGGATTTTAGTAAGGTCTTAGGACATAGATTTGAGATGACATCTTTGTAAAATGATTCGTATCGTTTTCATAATCAAATCGTTATAAAGGTTTTTTTAAGATGACATCTTATTTTCGTCTAAACAATTAATAAAAAACCCCCGAATTTCGGGGGTTTTTTATTATTAGGTCTGAGTAGTTTATTCAGCAGTTGGTTCTGTAGCACCTTCAGAATCGTCCGTTGCTTTAGCAACAGTTTCTGCAGGTTTTGCTGTTTCCCTGCTTTCGCCTGATGCGGCATCACTGTCCATTTTGGCTTTCAGGCCTGCCAGAACGCCCAGGTCTCCAAGTGTTGCTTTTTCAACCTTGCTCTGGATATTCTTAACAGCCTTCTTGGTAATTTCAGCTTCTGCCTTCTTTTCTTTCATGATCACCTGCTTTTCTTCTTCTTTTTCCTGTTCCCACAAACGGGTATGGCTTAACACGATACGTTTGTCGTTGCGGTCAAATTCAATTACCATGAAGTTGGCAATTTCATCTGCCGTAATGGTTTTGCCATCTTCTTTTACCAGGTGGCGTGCAGGTGCGTAACCTTCAAGTCCGTAAGGTAATTGAACAACAGCGCCCTTATCGTCTTTTTTCACTACAGTGCCTTCATGAATTGAGCCTTCTGCAAAGGTTGATTCCAGTGAATTCCATGGATCTTCTTCAATCTGTTTGTGCCCTAACTGCAGTTTACGGCCATCCTTGTCTATGTTCAGTATGATAACCTCAATCTGGTTTCCTACTTTCGTATATTCATTAGGGTTATTGAAGCGCTTCAGCCAGCTTAAATCACTGATGTGAATCATGCCACCGATGCCGGTTGATAATTCAACAAAAACACCGTAAGGGGTGATGTTCTTAACAACGCCCATATGGCGGCTGTTTTCAGGGAACGTATTCTCAATGGTGCTCCATGGGTCTTCAGTCATCTGTTTGATGGAAAGGCTCATTTTGCGGGTTTCCTTGTCAAGCGTAACCACTTTGGCCTCGTATTCATCACCCAGCTTGAAGAATTCTTTTGCATTGATAGGCGTGTTTGCCCAGGTGATTTCACTTACGTGAACCAGCCCTTCCACGCCAGGCATGATTTCAAGGAAAGCACCATAATCTTCAATATTAACCACCTTGCCTTTTACAATTTCACCTTCTTTCAGGTTTTCTGCCAGCGTATCCCAAGGATGCGGCGTAAGCTGTTTTAAACCTAAGCTGATACGTTTCTTGTCATCATCAAAGTCAAGAACCACCACGTTCAGTTTCTGATCCATCTTAAGCACTTCGCTTGGATGGTTTATGCGGCCCCAGGAAATATCGGTAATGTATAATAAACCGTCTAAGCCACCCAGGTCGAGGAATGCACCAAAGTCTGTGATGTTCTTGATAGTTCCTTCCAGTACCTGGCCTTTTTCAAGTTTGCCGATGATTTCAGCGCGCTGTGCTTCAATATCACTTTCAATAAGCGCTTTATGTGATACAACGGCATTTTTGATGGCTTCATTGATCTTAACCACTTTAAATTCCATTGTCTTGCCAACAAACTGATCATAATCAGTTACAGGCTTCACGTCAATTTGTGATCCGGGCAGGAAGGTTTCCATACCAAACACATCAACGATCAATCCGCCTTTAGTTTTGCTGGTAACAAGCCCGGTAACGATTTCACCGGTTTTATTAACTTCAACAATCCTTTCCCAGGCCCTGGTGATACGTGCCGATTTGCGGCTCAGGTTCAGGTTTCCGTCCCTGTCTTCTTTTTCTACCACCATTACTTCAATCACATCACCCACTTTTACACCACCCGGAATATCCCTGAATTCATTCAGAGAAATCAAACCGTCGCTTTTGAAGCCGATGTTTACTACAGCATCAGTTTTGGTTAGTGATTCAACAGTTGCCTGTATCATCTCCCCATCATTGATCTGCTTGAAAGTGTTGTCGTATACATTGTCATATTTTGCTTTTTCTTCAGCAGAATATGCAGCAACGTTACGTTTGTCACGCGACCAGTCGAAGTCGTCATGAGCCGTTTCAACCTTTTGTTCAACAGGTTTTTCTACTGCTGTTTCAACCGGGGTTTCTACAGCCATTTCTACAGGTACGTTTGTTGTCGCAGTAGCTTCGGCATCTGATGCTATCGGCTCCTGTTCGTCTGCGTTTAGTTGTTTAATAATATTGAAAGACATAATAAAATTCCCGTTGTTTTATTCGGGGTGGCAAAGGTAAGCTATTATGATGGATTTTGCCTATAAATATTGCATTATTTCGGTATATGATAAAAAAAAAGGCCATCAATCTGATGGCCTTGAAAATAAGTATTAGAATTATTATAATATAACTACAGAACCGGTCTTGATCCGTTTTCCATTAACATCACCTAATTCAACGCGGTAAATTCCTTTGCTGTAATTACTCATATCAACATCCATCCTGCTGTAAGGGAGGGTAATATTGTATGTTCTTGAGAAAACACGGGCACCTTTAGAATCATAGATTGAAAGGGTACGTGGGTTAACAGCATTTCCATTAAGGTTATAGTACCTTACCTGGAACTGACCGGTATTAGGGCTAGGATAAATGAACAGGATATCATTGGCTGCCTCTGAAATGGTAAGAGATGCAGAAGAATTAGTACATCCATTAACATCATTAACCATTACGCTGTAGTCGCCCAAATTATCAACATCAACTACTATTCTTTCATTTGTAGCTCCGGGAACAGCGATACCGTTTTTATACCATTGGTATGTTACCGCTGCATTTGGTGAAACTGCCGCGGTGATAGTTGTTGTAATGCCCGGATGCAATTTAGTATAAGGTGCGGCATTGATAACAATTACCGGCAGCGGGTTAACAGTTAATATTGCAGCGCCTGAATTTTCTGTGCTGGAACATGCAGTAACCGTTAATACAGCGCGGTATTGATTGTTGGTAAATGAACCCGGAACACCTGTAAGATTTAGCGTAGCTGTTGTTGCTCCGCTATATACACCACCATTGGTTATATTGTTCCATGATGCACCGGCATCAGTACTTACCTGCCATTGGTAGGTAATCGGATTGCCATTACCTGCAGATACTGTGAAGGAAGTATTTCCATTTACACAGATTGACTGGTTAGATGGAGCAGTAACATTACCAATAGAATTGGCAACAGTTATTGGAACGATTGCAGGTGTACCGGTGCAATTTGCAGTGCTTATTGAAACACTATAATCGGTAGAAACTGATGGTTGGGCATATACGGTATTTGCCAATGTTCCAGCTACATAAGGAATTGTTGCTGCAGCATCACTAAATAAACCGGTTACAGGACTCCAGATTCCAGAGAAAGGTGCACCATAGGTAAGTTCTAATGTCCATGTACTCAATGTTCCTTCATCACCATTAAATCCGTCATAGATCGCCAGTGTCCAGTTTCCGTTTGGAACGCTAAACAGGTTGGCGAAATTATTGGTTGTTGGAAGGTTACCAGTTGGACCGGCAGGAGGGTTACCGGTAGCAGGGGTTACCACAGCATCAGGCCTGAATGTGCCGGTATATGGGTTAGACGCTGTACCAATCAATGGAAGAACAGGAGATGTTTGTGAACTGAATGTGGTATTTACATATCCTGTACCCGGACCAGCTCCTGTTGCTGAAATGAAATAATTAAGGTTGATGATACTGCCATTGGGTGCTTTCAATACAGCGCAAATATCACCTGGCCATGTATGAGCCAAAGAGAACCTCACTTTTATTCCTGTAACAATTGCTCCTGCAGGAACTGCATTGGTTGTAATTGTATTGCTTGCACCGGCAGGGTTATTATCAGGTATGATAAGTGTTAATGGGCCCGAAGGAATTGACAGCGTAGTAGGAGGCGCTGTTGTGGTAATTGACAATTGTTGTATTGACCCATTACAAATGGTGGCAGAAGCCGGGTTAACCGTTGCAACCAGCGGCCCAACAGTAAGCGTTGACGTATTAGACAGGAACAATGGAGTACATGGCCCGCCTATTGCAACCCTGTATTGGCGCCCGTTGAAATTGGTTGTAATGTCAGTTAATGTTAGCGTAGCGGTAGAAGCACCAGCATATACACCACCATTGGCAATTATTGTCCATGGAGAAGTGGCATTCAGCCTTTCCTGCCATTGATATGTAAGAGAAGTACCTACTGCTGTAACACTGATGCTGGCATTGCCAGAGCAATATGAAGTTACAGATGCAGCAGGTTGTGTACTGATTGTACCCGGAATACAAGGAGTGATGTTGAGTGCATAATCTTCTGTTTCGCTGTATGTGTATCCAGTACATGCATTGCCTGCAGGGAATACAGCACCGAATTTAACACGTACCCTCATGGTTGTAAGTCCAACCAGCGCATTACCGGGTAGTATTACCGTTCCGTTTATGGTTGTATTGTTTCCGGATCCTAATGATGTGAATTCAGTTGCTTCAAATACACCGTTCTGGTTGTAATCAATCCATACACCAACAGATTCTGCACCTCCATTTCCAACTGTTACAGACATTGGCATTGACATGCCTGCCGCAATTGAACCAGGAGCAACGGTTGAAGTATAATTGGAATAAGCAGAAGGCCCGCTGCAGGTACTGTTGTTATTAATGCCGGCAGCAGTTACATTCAAAATTTCATCGCCGTCTGTACAATCTGAAGCAGGTGGCTGGCAATAGCATGATGTTGGTGCACTCATGCCAACCTGCATTGATGCAGATGCACCCGTATTGCCGGAGCAGGTAACGTTACACCTGTAATAAGTTGCCGCTGTCTGGCTGGTTGTTAATGTTGAAGAGGTAGCACCGGCAATATTCGTCCATGCGGCACCGTCAGGTGATGACTGCCATTGATAAGTTATACCAGAACCGGGAACGTTGTTCTGAAGTGATAATATGAAGTTGATATTCGGACAAACAGTTGCTGCTGAAGATATGGTATTACCCGGGTCAGGTGTACCCGTGCAGGCTGCTCCAAAAGTTGTATAAACCACATCATCTATCCCTATATAATCGGAATTATTTCCGCTAGGGCCGCCATCTTCCACAAAATACCTGAATGCTATCCTGCCGGGAGTGGGAGTTGGCACACCCGAAATAGTAATGGTATATTGAGTCCAAACACTTGGATATACTGTAGTAGAATAAGTTGGATTGATATCAAGCAATAAAGTACTGAAATCACCAACACTGGTATTGCTTGATCCCACATTGGTGCTGGTTCCGTTGGTACTTAACCTAACCTGCAACCTGTCCGGGAACACGGTTGCGCCAGGAGTGGTAGTACGGGTATAAAAGGTAAACTGGTCACCGTCTTTGATGGTTACCGAAGGTGTAAATAACCAGTTGCTGATTGTATTGGCACCTGCCACACTATTGAAGTTGGCACGGATGTAAGCAGTTGGTGCACCACTGTTGGAATTAAAAACAGTATTTACACCCTGTCCCCAGTCAGGTACCGTACCGATTGGAGCACTTAAATTCTGTTGCGCCCATCCGGTTGGAAGCGGAACAGCCGTATTAAAGCTTTCGCTGAAAAGGATCTGGGCTTTTAGTCCAGTTGTAAACAAAACAGTCATGATCAGCAGGCAAACTGCGACCAGGTTCTTTTTGTAAAATAATTTCATGAGCAGAAAATTTAGTTAGTTAAAAATATACCTGTTCAATTAATACAGGTACATTATTGCATAAAAGTATGATATTTTTTCATGTTTTCAACAATTGAAAAAATGGGCTTTTAATTATATTAGTATTTATTGAATATGTAATTCATCAATTGTGAGTAGATATTGTTTTACTATTTCAATATTGTTTATTCCGCATATTTCCTTTTTTTTTAAAAATCTGATAGTTAAACAAATTCGTCAAAAGACAAATCAATACTGATTTAAGTATCAGGATTATAAGGAATTACAACCAGATATGATAAAAAAAACCCCGGATTAACCGGGGTTTCTGAAAAGATATTTTTTTTAGGTTACAGTATGATTACTGAACCGGTTTTGATGCGTTTACCATTCACATCTCCAAGTTCTACACGGTAAATTCCTTTGCTGTAGTTACTCATGTCAACATCCATCCTGCTGTAAGGCAAAGTGATGTTGTAAGTCCTAGAGTATACCCTTGCACCTTTTGAATCAAAGATTGAAAGTGTACGTGGATTAACTGCGTTGCCAGCCAGGTTATAATACCTTACCTGGAATTGACCAGTGTTAGGGCTAGGATAGATGAACAGAACATCGTTTGCTGCTTCTGAAATGGTTAAAGCAGCTGATGTGTTATTACATCCGTTTACATCAGTAACAGCTACACTGTAAGCACCAAGGCCATCTACGTCTACATTGATACTGCTACCTGTAGCACCTGGAACTACAACTCCATCCTTATACCATTGATATGAAGTAGCATTCGGATTTGAAGCTGCAGCAATAGTGGTTTGTAAACCAGGATATAGTTTTGTGTAAGGAGCAGCACTTAACGTAACTGCAGGTAAAGAATTCACTGTTAATGTTGATGCAGATGAATTCGCTGTGCTTGAACAGGCTGCCACACTTAATACAGCCCTGTATTGGTTACCGTTAAAGCTTGCAGGAACGCCGGTTAAGTTTAAAGTAGTTGTTGTTGCACCACTGTAAACACCGCCATTGGTGATATTATTCCATGTAGTTCCTCCGTCTGTACTAACCTGCCACTGGTAAGTGATTGGGTTTCCACTTGCTCCGCTAATAGTAAATGAAGTATTGTTGTTTAAACAGATGCTTGATGTAGCAGGTGAAGAAACAATTTGACCGGTAACTGAATTAGCCACCACAATTGGAATAACTGTTGGAGCAGAAGTACAGTTTGGTGTACTGATGGTAACTGAATAATCAGTAGATACCGTAGGTTGTGCATAAACGGTATTTTGTAATGTACCGGCAACATAAGGGATTGTTGCAGCAGCATCAGTGTAAAGTCCTGTTGCAGGTGACCAGATACCGGAGAACGGCGCACCGTAAGTGATATCCATTGACCATGAAGTGAGGGTTCCCACATCTGCCGGGCCACCGTCTGCTAAAGCCAGTGTCCAGTCGCCATTAGGAACTGAATACAAATCAATGAACGCAGCAGCATTGGAAACAAATCCGGCAGGATTTTGTACTGTAACACCGGCAATCGGGGTGTTGATAGCATCAGCCCTGAAAGTACCGGTAATTGGTTGTGCAGTTACAGTGCCTAAAGCAACTGTACCTGTTGAGCTGATAACTGTATTTACAAAACCGGTATTAGGATAAGTACCGGCCTGGTTACCAGTTCCTGTAAGGTATTTAACCAGGTTCAGGATCTGTCCGTTTGGCGCTTTCAGGTTCATCAGTACATCGCCGCAATAAGTATGGGCCAGGTTGAACTTTACAGCAATTTTTGTGATGATAGCTCCAACTGGTATAGTGTTTACATTTATGGTGTGGTTAACGCCATTTTCAGTAAGATCAGGTATAGCCAATGTTAATGGGCCAGAACTGAACGTTACAGTTGTTGGAGGCGCTGTGGCCGTTAAAGATAACTGCTGGATGGTACCGTTACAAATAGTGGCAGAAGTTGGGTTAACTGAAGCAACCAATGGTCCAACAGTTAAGGTAGCAACACTTGACAACACAATCGGCGTACATGGTCCGCCTACTGCAACCTGGTACTGACGACCATTGTAATTGCTGGTAAGGTCAGTTAAAGTTAAAGTTGGTGTAGTAGCACCGGAATATAATCCTCCGTTGGAAATGATTGTCCATGGTGATGTTGCATTTGGCCTTTCCTGCCATTGATAGGTAAGCGCTGTTCCGGTTGTTGCTACTGTGAAAGAAGCATTGCCAGAGCAATATGAAGTGGCGTTTGCAGGTTGTGTACCAATAACACCCGGGATACATGGAGTGATATTGATGGTATAATCTTCAACCTGGCCATACGTGTTATTTCCGCAAGGGCCGGTTGTTCCGTTTCCGAAAACGGCATCATACAAACGGATCCTCATCCTGGTATTACCATTTGTGGCATTAACCGGGAAGGTGATAACCCCATTGTAAGGGCCGGCACTTTGAGGAGACTGGTAAGCCAGTTCACCTGCATCTGTGAAGTTACCGTTTTGGTTATAATCTATCCAAACCCTAACCACGTCGCCGGCATATGTATTTCCGTTACCGGTAATCCTTATATTATTTGCACTGCCTGCTGCAAAAGAAGCAACCGGGGTTAAGTTTGTGAAATTCTCATATCCTCCATTTGATGTAGAAGCATTATTGATAGTGCCAAATTCTACTAAAGCAATTTTTTCAAATGTAGGGTCAACATCGGTAGAGCCTGCAGCACAATAACAACCGGAAGAAGGTGTTAATTGAACCTCAACAGGTGCTGAAGTGGCTGCGGGGTTGCCTGCACAGGTAACTATACACTGATAATAAGTTGTAGCAGTTAATGTGGTATTATAAGAAGAACTGGTAGCGCCAGGAATATCAGTATATGGACCAGCCTGGGCTGAAGAAGACTGCCATTGGTAAGTTACACCTGAACCACTGGTAGAATTTTGCAGCGTAAGGTTAAATGCAACACCCGGGCAAACTGAGGAAAGAGAAGTTAACGTATTACCCGGATTAGGGGTAAGTTTCAGTTTCGGGCTTAGCGGATGCGGGTTTACCACGGCCGTGCTGCAATCAACCAGCACGGTGCGAAACATGGACAAGCCGCCGCGGTAATTCCCCACCACCATTTCCAGGATGCCGTCGCTGTCCAGATCGGCAAAGGCCGGGTGGC
>CALKVC010000159.1 GCA_937996595.1 uncultured Chitinophagaceae bacterium | reverse complement strand
TTCAGACGTGTGCTCTTCCGATCTGATTTCTCTTCGCAGCGTGGCCTGATGCAGATGGTTGGTAAGCGCAAGCGTTTACTCACTTACCTGAGCAAGCACGACCTTACCGGTTACAGGGCTTTGATTGAGAAATTAGGACTCCGTAAATAATCAATTTAACGTATGTAAATAAGAATATTCCCAACTGTAATATGCTGTTGGGAATTGTTCGTTATACATACCTACTTTTTAATCAGCAGGCACCAGGCCTGTACAGAAAACATTTTACATGTCAGCATTACAAGCAAAATCAATAACATTTGATATTGGCGGCGGCCGTATGGTAACCATTGAAACAGGAAAGATGGCCCGCCAGGCCGATGGAGCCGTAACCGTGCGCCAAGGAGATTGTATCTTACTGGCAACCGTGGTTGCCAATAAAGAACCCAAAGAAGGTCAGTCATTTTTTCCCCTATCGGTAGATTACCAGGAAAAATTCGGTTCTGCCGGCCGTATTCCCGGTTCTTTCTTTAAAAGGGAAGCCAGGTTGAATGACTATGAAATACTCACTTCCCGTTTGATTGACAGGGCGCTTAGGCCCCTTTTCCCGGAAGATTACCTGTGCGAAGTGCAGGTATTGGTTTCGCTAATTTCTTCCGATGCAGAAGTGATGCCCGATTCACTGGCCTGCCTGGCCGCTTCGGCAGCACTGGCGGTTTCAGATATTCCCATCCAGGAAATCATTTCAGAAGTGAGGATTGCCCGGGTTGATGGCAAAATGATTGTTAACCCTACACGCACCGAACTGGCAGCTTCAGATATGGAATTTATCATAGCTGCAACCGACAAAAATATTATGATGGTGGAAGGTGAAAGTAGCGAATGTCAGGAAGAAGACCTCATCAAAGCCATTGAAACGGCTCATGAAGCCATTAAAATTCAGGTAAAGGCCCAGGAAGACCTGCGGGCAATTGTAGGAATTACCGGGAAAAGGGAATATGCAAAACCTTACCGGAACGAGGAATTAGACCAGAAAATTACTGCTTTTGCAAAAGATAAGATGTACGCCATCGCTGCCGCAGCATCAGCCAAACATGAAAGGGCTGCTGCTTTTGATGCCCTCAAAAAGGAAGTAAAGGAATTTTTGGGAGAGGAACTGCCTGACGCGGATAAAGCGCTTATCGGCCATTACTTTGGCGAACTGCAATACCATGTGGTAAGGGATATGATCCTGAATGACCGTAAAAGGCTCGACGGCCGGGGTACCGAAGACATCAGGCAATTGGATATGGAAATTGATAATCTGCCAACACCGCACGGCTCCGCTTTGTTCACACGCGGTGAAACCCAATCACTTACAACGGTTACTTTAGGAACACCTTTAGATGAATTGTTAGTAGAAAGTGCCCATAAATCAGATTATACCAAGTTTATCCTGCATTATAATTTCCCGCCGTTTTCAACCGGAGAAGTTAAAATGATGCGTGGCGTTGGACGCCGCGAAGTAGGTCACGGTAACCTGGCTATGCGCTCCCTGAAACAAATGATGCCTGGTTCAGAATATCCATATACCGTAAGGGTGGTGAGCGATATTTTGGAAAGCAATGGTTCATCTTCCATGGCAACCGTTTGTGCGGGGTCACTGGCATTGATGGATGCAGGTGTTCCGCTGAAAAAACATGTGAGCGGGGTTGCGATGGGGCTTATCAAGAAGGGGGATGATTTTGCTATCCTGACCGATATACTGGGCGATGAAGATCACCTGGGCGATATGGACTTTAAAGTTACCGGTACCCGTGATGGCATCTGCGGTGTACAGATGGATATAAAAGTAGATGGATTGAGCATGGATGTTATGCGTAAGGCACTTGCCCAGGCCAGAACCGGCAGGTTGCATATTCTGGACGCGATGCATCAGTGTACAGCGGCTCCCCGGCCGGATGTTAAACCGCATGCGCCAAGAATGGTTAAAATGATTATAGACAAGGAATTTATTGGAGCTGTAATTGGGCCAGGTGGTAAAGTGATCCAGGAAATACAGCGTGAAACCGGGGCCACCATCAATATTGAAGAAGTGAACAATTGTGGAGAAGTGAGTGTGTTCTCTAAAGATAAGACGAGCCTTGACAGGGCAGTGGCCTGGATAAACGGATTGGTTGCCGTGCCGGTTGTGGGTGAAACTTATGAAGGTACCGTTAAAAGCATCAAAGAATTTGGTGCTTTTGTTGAGTTCCTGCCTAAGAAAGAAGGGTTGCTGCATATCAGCGAAATAAGCTGGAAACGCCTGGAAACCATGGAAGGCATATTCAGGGAAGGAGATAAGGTGAAAGTGAAACTGCTTGATATTGACCCACGCACGGGTAAATTCAAATTAAGCCGCAAAGTGCTGATGCCAAAACCGGAAGCACAGCCTAAACAACAGGGCGAAAAACAGGGAGAAGGTAAATAATCAACCGAAAACATTATCAGGCTGCAGCAGTAAAAGCTGCAGCTTTTTTTTATCATGGAATATACCCAATACAGTTTTGGACCATTGGATCCCGGTAAATCAGACATGCTGATTGCCCTGCTTGGCGAAGCTGGTTTTTCTGGCTTTGAAGAAACAGGTAATAGCCTGCATGCATATATTGAAACAGGAAAAGCAGATCCGCTTTTATTTGAAAATATTATTTCATTAATAGGCGTAAATTATTCTATTTCAGTAGTTAAGGAAAAAAATTGGAATGAGCAATGGGAGTCTGGCTTTAACCCGGTTACGGTAAATCACCCCACAACGGGCCAGCCTTTTGTTCATATCCGGGCAGGTTTTCATCAACCAAATAATGCGGTGGATTTTGATATTGAAGTAACGCCCAAAATGAGCTTTGGTACCGGGCATCATGACACAACCTTTCTTATGGTTTCGCAAATGGGAATATTGGATATGGCCGGAAAAAAAGTGATAGATTTTGGAACCGGAACCGGTTTGCTGGCCATCCTGGCGGAAAAAATGGGGGCAACAACGGTACTTGCTATTGATAACGACGACTGGAGCATCAATAACGCAGCAGAAAATATTACTAAAAACAATTGCTCCCATATTAACCTGCTGAAAGCTGAAACAGTGCCGGAAGGAGAAAAAGCTTCCGTAATACTGGCAAATATCAACCTGAATATTATCATATCCAGCCTGCAGGATATCAGGAATGCCTGTACGCAGGGCGCAAACCTTTTGTTCAGCGGCATACTGGCAGAAGACGAACCGGTTTTAAAGCACGCTTTGCTAAACCTAGGTTTTTCTGATTTAACCCCGGTTAACAGGAACGGATGGTTGATTATTCGTGCAAAACTAGAAGCTCCCTATATTAACTAATTATTACCAATAGGCTTTTTTTCGTATCTTTGTTGCCTCAACTCACTAAGAAACAGGATGAAGGAATTGCTTCTCATTATATTGGCATATCTCATTGGTTCAATTCCCACGGCACTTATCATAAGCAAAAAATACTTTGGTATCGACATCCGTGATTACGGCAGTGGCAATATGGGCGCTACCAATACTTTCCGTGTACTGGGTTCAAGATACGGCACTATCGTGATGGCCCTGGATATCCTGAAAGGGATGGCAGCCGTTTCATTATATACTTTTCTTCCTCATTACCTGGCTAATGAACTGGACCGCACCAATTTCATGATAGGACTGGGACTGGCATCCGTTATTGGCCATATTTTCCCGGTATTTGCCGGTTTTAAAGGTGGTAAAGGTGTGGCTACGCTGCTGGGCATGATCCTTATCGTACAGCCGGTTGTAGCCGTAAGTTGTGTAGGTGTATTCCTGCTTGTGCTTTACCTGACCAGGTATGTTTCCCTCAGTTCAATTTTAGGCGCCCTGATGCTGCCGGTTTCAGTTTTGTGGATATGGAATGAACATGAGGTGATGTACCGCATTTTTGCATTGCTGGTTGCCTTCCTGGTAATTATAACCCATCAGAAGAATATCATAAAATTGTTACGTGGTGTAGAAAACAGGGTCCCAATCCTGAAACACCGCGACAGGAAAAAATCCAGGCGCCAGTAATTCTCCCATATTCAATTTTAATATTTTATTTAAAATTCTGGTATGCCAATTGTTCTATATTACCTGAATCAAATACCCATAAGATGAAAAAAAGACTTTTTACCATTTTTGCAGTCATATGCCTGGCCGCATGCAGCACCAATTCCATTACAAACCGTAAACAACTTTCCCTGTTTCCCGAATCATCACTCCAGCAGGAAGCCGTAACCCAATACCGGTCATTTTTAAACCAAAATAAGGTAATGAGCGAAACAGTTAGCAAAGATGCTGAAATGGTGAAAAGGGTGGGAACCAGGATTGCACAGGCCATTACCAGTTATTACGCTCAAAAAGGACTCAGTAAGGAACTGGAAGGGTATAAATGGGAATTTAACCTGGTTGATAATAAGGAAGTGAATGCCTGGTGTATGCCCGGCGGAAAAGTTGTTGTGTATACCGGCTTATTACCAATTACCCAGAATGAAGCTGCACTTGCCGTAGTGCTTGGCCATGAAATAACGCATGCAGTTGCTCATCATGGCAATGAAAGAATGAGCCAGGTGGCACTTGCCCAGGGGCTTGAAATTGTTGGAAACATATTTACCCAGAATAATCCCAAAGCCCATTCCATTTTTAATAATGTGTATGCACCAACCGCCCAAATCGGCGTGTTGCTGCCAAATTCAAGGAACCAGGAATATGAAGCTGATCATTACGGGCTTATTTTTTCAGCCATGTCGGGATACAATCCACGTGAAGCCATTCCTTTCTGGCAACGAATGTCAAAGGCCGGTGGTAACAAGGGAATGCCCGAATTTTTAGCTACACACCCTTCAGATGAGAACCGGATAGCCAAACTGGAAGCCATCATGGATGAAGCCCTTGGGTATTATAAACCATTGAATAACAATACAAAATAACTTCCAGCCCACTTTATTAATACCAAAACGTTGCCTCGTCGGCAGCGTTTTTTTATAATTTTTTATCAATCACAAACATTATCTATACCTTTGCAGAACCAACATCCGCTGCATGTGATATCCACAAGTTGTAAACTTTTTCAATATCACTAAAAACTACCCTTTATTCATCTTAACTCTTTGTTCATATGGCGCTTGAAACGGTATTGGAAAAACTGCAACTGACAGACGAAAAAAACATCCTGGTACAAGGCCTGCCATCCTCCATCGAAAAACAGTTTATAAAGTTAAATTTCGCAAAGAGCGTAACGCCATTGCTCAGGTCGCGCCGCATTGATTTCGCCCTAGTTTTTGCCGTGAGTAAAACACAGCTTACAGGTATTTTACACGACGTGGTTCCGGCTTTGCACGAAGAGGGTAAATTATGGATCGCTTATCCGAAACTTACTTCAAAAATAGCCAGCGACCTTTCCAGGGAATGTAACTGGGATCATATCAATTCTTTCGGCTATGAAAATATGGATATGGTTGCATTGGATAATACCTGGTGCGCCGTACGTTTCCGTAAAATGGAATCCGTAAGCCTGAAGCAGCCTGCAACTGCTGTAAAAACAATCAAAAAAGAAACATTCAGTTCAAGGAAAATAGCCGTTGCCGAAGAATTATAATTGATTCTATTGCGGGTTCCCTTTAAGTATGTTATTTATAGATGACGGTACCCATTGCCCGGGTAAGGTCAATTTCCATCTGTTTAAGGTGTTGGTGTACCTGCAGGAAAATGAACTGTTCCTCTGCATTTTGTGATTTTTCAAGGTCAAGCTGGTTATCGGCAATCAACCTTTTAATCTTCCTTAATTTCAGGTAATTCAGTGTTGATGTCACTTCTTCCCTGAATAATTCTTCCCTGGTGGGTATATGGCCTTCATAATGTTCTTTCCAGTTAGGGCTGATATCGGTATTTACATCCATCATGTTTATGATGAATGAATGCAGGTGCTGGTCTTCATGGTACAGGAAGTTTTTTGCAGTTGGTTCCAATCCTTCCTCATACCATTTTTTATACGTGCGGATGATTTCAATGAGTACAGGATTGTCAATATGTTTTTCCAGCTCATTTTCATCCATCTGTTCAAAAATGAAATCGGCCACTGTTTGTTCATCATTCCAGGGTTTTATGCCAAATTCAAGCAGGCTCCTTACCATGGCTTGTTCCTGCATTTCGTCTTTTTGAAAAAGATTGGTAGTTTCCTCATCCCAGGATGATTCAGCAGGATTACCTGGTTCAATCACCTGTTTTTCTGCACGGGTTTCTTCTTTGGCAACCTTGTCCCTGATGAATTTATTCACCAGCGCATTCAGCCCGCCTTCTTCAATCTTAAGTATTTCAGATACCTGCTTTATATAATCCTGCCTGCGGGTGAATTCTTCTGTTTTATTGATCTTTGAAATGGTTTCAGCTACCTGGTTCACGAGTGCCGATTTCTTTGCATTGTCCTGCCCGGCATCCGCCAGTGCTATCTCCAGCTGAAAAATGATAAAATCCTTTTTGTTTTCTGCAACAAACTTTTTAAACCCTTCAGCGCCTATTTTATGTACATAGCTGTCCGGGTCTTCCTTATCTGGAATAAGCACCAGTTTAACATGCAGACTTTCTTCCAGGGCCAGGTCAAGCCCGCGTAATGCCGCTTTAATGCCCGCATTATCGCCATCATAAATGATGGTTAAGTTGTTTGTATATTTTTTAATCAGCCTAAGCTGGTCATGCGTAAGCGAAGTACCACCGCTCGCTACCACATTTTCAATGCCGGCCTGGTGAAGGCTGATCACATCCGTATAACCTTCCACCAGCAGGCATTCATCGGCTTTATCAATGGCCATGCGGGCAAAATAGGAACCATACAGGATCTTGCTTTTTACATACAGTTCATTTTCGGGTGTATTGATGTATTTGGGCGCTTTGTCGTTCGACTTGATGAGCCGGGCGCCAAAGCCAAGCACTTTGCCACTTTGGTTATGTACGGGAAAAATAATCCTTCCCCTGTAATTGTCCTGCAATTTTTCATCCCGCTGAACCAGTAAGCCAGATTTTAACAACAGGTCTTTATTGTATTGTGCGGCCAGTGCAGCCCTCGACAGTTCATCCCTGGCAGATGGATTATAACCAAGCTGGAATTTCCTGATGATTTCTTCCCGGAATCCCCGTTCACGCAGATAGCTGAGTGCAATGTCCTGGCCTTCTTCTGTATTAAAAAGTTTATCTGTGAAGAATGCCTGGGCAAAACTGTTTATGATATACAGGCTGTCTGCGGCCTGTTGCTGCAATTTAAACTCAGGGCTCGTTTCGGTTTCTTCAATATCAACATTATATTTATTGGCCAGCCACCTGAGCGCTTCCACATAACTGTATTTTTCCAGGTCCATAAGGAAACCGATCGTATTGCCGCTTTTTCCGCAACCGAAACACTTGTAAATTTCTTTTACGGGCGACACCGTAAATGAAGGTGTTTTCTCATTATGAAACGGGCATAACCCGAGGTAATTGGCCCCACGTTTTTTTAGCTTAACGAACGAGCCGATAATTTCAATGATGTCTATCCTGCTTAATATCTGTTGTATGGTAGCCTGGCTGATCAAATGTTGTAAAAATAATTCCTAAAATTAACAAGATTCGGTTACATATTTACATTTAACAATGATACCTGAGATTTCGAAACGCTTAAACAGGATTTGTGAAATTCCACTAAAAATGGCAGAAAATCTTACAAATCGAATACCTTTATGCCCTAAAAAAAACACTACAACATGAAGAAGATGTATTTTCTATTGCTGCTGATCTTTTCATCATGGGCAGGATTTTCGCAATCACTGGATGATATTGCAGATATGATGGCAAAAAAAGATTTCGCTGCTGCAAAAGCGGCTATTGACAAATATCTATCGGATGAGAAAAATGCAGCAAAACCGGAAGCCTGGTATTATAAAGGAAGGGTGTATAATTCTTATTCGTACGAAAAATCCACGCCGGAATCTGAATTGTTGGGACTAAAAACAGCCGCATTTGAAGCTTTTAAGAAGAACCAGGTGATGGACAGTAAGGATGTGCGTATGAAGATTGAAAATTACGGTTCTTATCTCGACCTGTATTACGGCTTTTACGACCTGGGGGCAACCCTGTTCAATGGCCGCAAATATGATGATGCATTTGGCGCCTTCAAAAAAGCCCTGGAAGTGGGTGAATATATCCTGGGTAAAAATTACACGTACCCGCAGGCAACAATATATAAGCTGGATACGGCATTGGTATTAAATACGGCCATCTCGGCAACGCAGGCAAAAAAGGATGATGAATCAATCGTTTATTACAGGAAACTAACGGATGCAAATGTTAGCGGGGAAGGATATAAGGAAGTGTATGAATACCTGGTGGAATATTATAACAAGAAAGGCAACAAAGAGGAACTTGACCAGATGCTTGCAAAGGCTAAAAAGTTTTACCCGTCCAATAATTACTGGAACCAGGTGGAACTGGATAACATAGCTGCAAAAGGCGACAAGGAAGTATTACTGGCAAAGTATGAGGAGATGATTGGTGCTGATCCGGAAAATTTTGCACTAAATTATAATTATGCCGTTGAACTATACAACAAGAATTACGGCAGCGACGATAAAAAAACGGATGAGGCATCCAGGGAAAAATTAACCGCCGTACTTAAGAAAACAATCGCTATCGATAAAGGTATAGACGCAACCGTACTGATGGCAAACCATACATACAATATGGCTTCAGATGCTGTTTCGGCAGCCAGCATGGTTAAGGGAACCAAGCCGGAAGATGTTAAGAAAAAGGCCGAACTCAAAGCCATTTCAAACAGGAAAATGGATGATTGCATCATATATTCCGACCAGGTGGTGAAATTCTATGAAGCAATGCCCGACCTTAAAGCTAAGCAGGCGGCTAACCTGAAAATAGTTCTTGGATACCTGACTGATATCTACAACCTGAAAGGGGATGCGAAAAAATCAGCAGAGTATGAGAAAAAACGGGTAGGCGTTAAATAACTGATCAGTTAACAGGATAAAAAAAAGGTAAAGCAGCCCGCTTTACCTTTTTTCATTTATACATCACTGTTAGTTTATTGTTGCCGCTCTACCCTGAACTGCATTCCGCCGCCCTGCATCATTCCCTGGAACTCTTTCATGGGTTTAACGTCAAAATCTTTTGGTATGTCAAATTCTTTTTCCGTTACTTCCTTTTTCAGGTCAATTTTGGTAACTTCCACTACCATCCTTCTTCCACGGCGCATATTCATTTCATACTGCATTACAAATCCATCAATTTTATCAAGGCCGCCCAATGATGTGAAATTGCCAAAATTACCGCCTCCGAATCCACCCATGGCGCTTGTACCACCGGTTGAAATGATATTGTTCATTTTAAATTCTGGGTTATACCATACCGCAACCGTATCTTTTATTCCCAGCAGCCGGGTTGTTATTACCAGTGCTTTCTTGCACTCATATCCTGCAATTTTTTTGGTGCCTTCTGCATAGCTTATCTCAACATTTGTGGCGGTATTTGCCTGCCTTGGAGTTGAACTGTCGCCTGATTGTGCCCGCCTGGCCTTCATCATGCTGTCCATTTTCACCTTCATCTCAGCCTGCTCATCGTCTGAAATATAAAAACCGGTCTTGTTACCCATGATCTCCAGCAGGGTGGTGGTCATTTTAGCCTGGTTGTCGCGAATGATCGTACTGCGGCCCATATCATTCTTCAGGACGGTTTTTACCTTGTCGTCTTTCAGTATGGTGGTTGATTTGGTTTCACCATCGCCAAAATTCCTGAAACTGAACCCGCCTCCGCCGCCGCCCTGGATATTTTGTACATCTTCGGTGTCAGGAGCTATTACATTGGTGGTTGTGCTGATAACAGCCTGCCTTATTACAGGCGGTTGTGCATTTGCAGTAGCCGTTATGGTTAACGTTGCCAGTAAAATGATTGATTTCATTAATAAAAATTTGATGGCAAATGTAAAGGCATTCGGTACGTAAAAAAAGGGATAATAATTATTACACAAATTTTTAACTTGAAATAACTGCCTGTAAAATGGAATACCGGTGAATTAGGGCCGGAATTTGGAAATGCTCATATTAGTTTTTATCATGAACGGATTTGTGAAAAAACTGTGTATAATTATGCCATATACCTGCCAAAAGCGCCCATTTTACTTGATGCATTACATTATTTTTACTTCCCCGTGCCTGTTTTCCTGAAATTTTCAACAGCAGGAAAAAAACGGTCATTTTCACGTAGGTTTGCCGCCTGATTAAAAAATAAGAAAAGTGCGTTTAAAGAGTTTAGAAATAAAGGGATTTAAAAGTTTTGCCGATAAAACTGTATTGAATTTTGATGAAGGAATAACCGGTGTCATCGGGCCTAACGGTTGTGGTAAAAGCAATATCATAGACAGTATCCGATGGGTGATAGGTGAACACAAGATAAGCAACCTGCGCAGCGAAAACCTGGAAAGCCTGGTGTTTAACGGTAGTAAAACAAGGAGTGCCAGCGGCCTCGCTGAAGTGAGCCTCACATTTGAAAACACCAAAAACCTGCTTCCTACCGAGTTTAACACGGTTACCATTACACGCAAATACTACAAGAGCGGTGAAAGCGAATACCGCCTCAATGACGTGGCGTGCAGGCTGAAAGACATCCATAACCTGTTCATGGATACCGGCGTAAGCACCGACAGCTATGCCATTATTGAACTGGGCATGGTAGACGATATCATTAAGGATAAGGATAACAGCAGGCGTAAAATGCTGGAACAGGCTGCAGGTATCACCATTTATAAGACAAGGAAAAAGGAGGCAAAACTTAAACTGGATGCCACTGAACAGGACCTCGCCCGTATTGAAGACCTTCTTTTTGAAATAAATAACCAATTAAAAAGCCTGGAAAGCCAGGCCAAAAAGGCTGAAAAGTATTTTGAGATAAAGAAAGAATACAAGGAAGTTAGCATCGAACTGGCAAAAGCAGCCCTGGAAGGATTCAATATTACATACCGCGACCTCAACGAGCAACAACAGCAGGAAGTGGATAAGCGTATAGAGCTGGAAACAGCCATTGCAAAGGAAGAAGCGGCACTTGAACAGGAAAAGCTTGGTTTTGTGGAAAAGGAAAAAGCGTTACAGCAGATGCAGCATGCTTATAATGACATGCTTGATAAAGTGCGCACAAAGGAAAATGAGAAAAGCCTGGGTTCACAAAGGCTTTTACACCTGAAAGAAAGGCATGCCAGTCTGCATGAGTTTATACAAAAAGCAGGCGGGCAGCTTAAAGGCCTGGAAGAAAGTATCAGTTTTACCGGCAGGCAGATTAAAGATGAAGAGCAGAAAATGACTGAACTGGAAGCCAACCTGCAAAAGCTGAAGGATGCAGTGGAAGAGAAGAGGGGAATTTTTGATGATAAGCGCTCAACCATTGATATCCTTCGCCGCGAAAACCAGGCAATACAACGTAACCAGTTTGATGCAGAAAAGAAAGTAGCTGTTGCTGATACATCTATCCTTAACCTGCAAAGGACCATTGCACAGATTCAGGATGAAAAAACACAGCGCCAGGAACAGTTAGCTAAACTGGAAGCAGATAAAAAATTGAAGGAATCTGAACTGGAAACCAGGCAACTCGACCTGAAACAGTTGCAGGAAGAGCACGAGTTTACCAAGGAACAAATTCTGCAAACACAGAATATGCTGGAAGGCTTGCGTGTACACCTGGCCGAAGAGAACCGCAAACTGGATGCACGTAAAAATGAACACGACCTGTTGAAAAGCCTTATTGATTCCATGGAAGGCTATCCTGAAAGTGTTAAGTTTTTACATAAGAATACCGGCTGGAACCACCAGGCGCCTCTATTGTCGGATATCATTTATGTAAAGGAACAATACAGGGCCGCTGTAGAAAACGTATTGGACCAGTACCTGAATTATTATGTGGTGAATAACCTGCAGGAAGGTTTGCAGGCTGTGCACCTGCTGGACGAAAATAAAAAAGGAAAGGCGAACTTTTTCCTGCTTGATCAGTTTGCAGAAACCGTTTCATCTCACCAGCCGGAGGGAACAATCCCTGCACTGGAGGTGGTGGAAATTGACCCGCAATACGCCAGGCTGGCTCAGAACCTGCTGGGGAACGTGTTTATAGCAGAAGACGAAGAAGCGCTGAAAAACAGCAATGGTGCCATCGTATTGGAAAAGTCGGGTAAATACGTAAAAGGAAAGTATTCACTCAGCGGCGGAAGCGTTGGCCTGTTTGAAGGTAAAAAAATAGGACGTGTTAAAAACCTGGAGAAACTGGTTAAGGAGATCAATGCACAGGAAAAAGTGGTGAACGAGCTCAAATCAAATATCCAGTTACGCCATAATGAAGTGATAAGCTATAACAACCAGTTGAAAGAAAATGCCATCCGACAGGCACAGCAGGATATCAGTAACCTTTTTAACCAGGTATTTTCATTACAAAACAAAATGGAAAACCTGCAGCACCTGGAACTAACAAGCAGCAACAGGCTTACCGAACTGGAACAGCAACTGCAGCTAAACCATGAATCCATTTCCAGCACACGCACCGAATTGGAAAAATTCAATACCCAACTGGAAGAATTGCTGCAAAAGATGTCATTGATGGAATCGGATTATACTTCTGCAGAACAGGATTATAATGCGGCAAATTCCACATACAACGAAAATAACCTGTTATTTACCAGGCAGCAGAGCAAGGTTGTTTCCACCAGGCAGGAACTCGATTTTAAAACAAACCAGTTGAATGACCTGAAAGTGCAGGTTGAGAACAGTACACAGCAACTGAATGAAACAGCAGAGCAGATAGAACAAACCGGTACGGAGTTAAAAGAGCTGGAATCAATGCTGGTAAGCATGTTGCAGAACAAGGAAACGGAAGAAAAGAAACTGAATGAAGCCGACCAGGAATATTATAATATTCGTAACCAGCTAACGGAAAAAGAAAGCGAACTAAGGCATAAGCAAAAATCAAAAGAGGGGATAGATCATTTGCTGAATGAGATTAAAGATAAACTGACCGACCTGAAGCTGCAACTGGCCGGTATGAAAGAAAGGCTCAATGTTGAGTTTAAAGTAGACCTGGATACTATCATTGATGAAGCCAGAACCGGTGACGCACCGCTGGAAGAATTGAAGGAGAAGAACGAAAGGATGCGTAAAAGGCTGGAGAATATGGGTGAAGTGAACCCTACAGCTATTGAAGCATATACCGAAATGAAAAAGCGGTACGAATTTATCCTGGAGCAGAAGAACGACCTGGTAACGGCAAAGGATAGCCTCATGCAAACCATCCAGGAAGTAGAAGCTACGGCCAACCAGCAGTTCCTGGATACATTCAACAGGACCAGGGAGAATTTCCAGAAAGTATTTAAGGCTTTGTTTACAGATGAAGATACCGCCGACATGATTTTAGTTGACCCGGAAAACCTGGCGGAGACAGCCATTGATATCGTGGCAAAACCTAAAGGTAAACGCCCGAGCAGCATCGGTCAGTTAAGCGGAGGAGAAAAGACACTTACTGCAACCGCATTGCTGTTTGCCATTTACCTGATTAAACCAGCCCCTTTCTGTATACTGGATGAGGTGGACGCACCGCTGGATGATGCCAATGTTGGAAAATTTACCAATATGATCAAACAATTCAGTGAAAATTCACAGTTCATCATCGTTACACACAACAAGATGACCATGAGTGCGGTGGACGTTATTTATGGAGTTACCATGCAGGAAGCCGGCGTAAGCAAACTGGTTCCGGTAGATTTCAGGAACCTGAATTAGAAACAACGAAATAGTAATCAATAAATCATAAATCATAAATCATACATCATACATCATAAATCATACATCATAATTCATACATCTAACATCATTCTAACCCAATGCTATACACAATCCCCGGCCCAGTGCCGGGTTTTTTTATTAAATTGATTGGGGTATTTTTAAATCAAAATAATAGCCATGTTCAGAACGATCCTTTTATTAACGGCATCCAATATATTCATGACGGTTGCCTGGTACGGTAACCTGAAAAAAGTGAATATTCCCATATGGAAAGCGGTGCTCATCAGTTGGGGAATTGCTTTTTTTGAATATTGCCTGATGGTTCCGGCAAACAGATTGGGTTATGTAAATGGATTTTCCGGCTTTCAACTGAAAATTACACAGGAGGTAATCACCCTGGTTGTATTTGCTGCATTTGCTATTTTATACCTTAAAGAACCTTTTCACTGGAAATACCTGGTAAGTTTTATATTGCTGCTGGGGGCAGTTTATTTTATGTTTAAAAAATGAGAAATATATGATGTATGATCTGTGATGTAAGATTTTAAGCAAGTCCTGAAAATCATAAATCATATATCATACATCATAAATCATACATCTAACATTTTTCTACCATATCAATTTCCCAACCTTCCCGCCTCCGGCAAAAAAAACAGCTGTACCGTTTTTAGCTTTCCGGCATACATGAAACCCGTCTTTACTTATCTGGTTGAAAGTATTGCCTTCATCGGTGCTGTAATCTACTCCGTTCAGGCCGCAACTGATCCATGTCTTTTTCTCAAGGTATTCGATGCAACTGCGGTAACCATGTGGCGGAATACTTGGTGAAAACCACGTTTTTCCGCCATCTTTTGTAATAACACAATTCTTATCGGTTGCATCCTTGGTATTGAAATCACCTCCTACAACAATAAAGGTTTTCTTGTTTTTTACAGCGATAGAATTGGCCCCGGTTGATTCCTTGCCTTGTATTATGGGGATGTTTATTTTTTTGTCGCGTATAAAAACCCTTGACGACCTGCCCCCGGTGATAAAGATGGCTTCCTGTTTATTTAGTTTCCTCACATTGGTACCGCTGCTGGCAAAACAGGCTTCGCCGCTGTCAACAGCCGGCCTGTATGATTCCGGAATGGCATTCCAGCTTTCGGCAGCATCAAATGTACGGGCTATGAACATCCTGCCATTGATCGGGTCGCCGATAACGATGCCCGACTGTTCATTCCAGAATTCCATCGCATCCAGGAACATACCTGCTGTATTGTCTTTGAAAACGGTTTTCCAGTTTTCTCCGCCATCAGTGGTTTTCAGGATGATGCCTGGTGTGTCTATGCCCATGATGACCGCAGTTTTATTATCAAAAGCCTCAATATCCCTGAAATCTGTTTTTTCAAATCCGGCTACCTTCATCCATTTCCAGGTATTTCCACTGTCAGTTGACAATCCTACCGTACCACTACTGCCACTTACCCATACAGTCTTGTCATCTACAACACTTAACCCGCGCAGCGATGATTTTACCGATTTTGCAATGATGGTTACGGTTTGTGCCTGCAGCAAGGAAACGAAACACAGAAAAAAGAAACTGAGGAAAATTCTTTTCATGATTATTTTTTTTATTCATGTTTGGAATGCAATGAACGGGTCATTCTAAATGATAACGTAACATTTTAACTGTAAAATAAACAGGTTGCCACATTTCACTTTATTCATGCAATAACTTTATTACTTTTGAAAAGATAACGATTTATTTTAAAAGTAAAACTTCTCCCTACGGGCGATTGATGCTATGAGTGTTAATCATATTTCTTTAGACAAAAGCCATACCGGTTTCAGGCAGGTAAAAGAACTTCTCTTACATGGAAACAAGGTTACTGTATCAGATGAAGCGGCCGCTGATATTACAAAATGCCGTGAATACCTAAACAGGAAGATGTCTGGTTCAGATGCTCTTTTTTACGGGATCAATACAGGTTTTGGATTCCTGCAAAATGTTAAGATAGATAAAGGGCAGTTGGAAGCATTGCAAAATAACCTGCTAAAATCACATGCATGCGGCATGGGAGAGGAAGTGCCGCTGCAAATTGTAAAATTGATGCTGGCGCTCAAGATTAAGTCGCTTAGTTATGGACATTCGGGTGTTCAGCTTGAAACAGTTAAGCGATTAGCGGATATGCATAATAGTGATATGCTGCCTGTGGTGTTTACACAGGGCTCATTAGGCGCTTCCGGTGACCTGGCTCCTTTAAGCCACCTCTGCCTGCCTTTGATCGGTATGGGTGAAGTGTTCCTGGAAGGGAAAAGGATACCTGCTGCCGATGCATTGAAGAAAATGAACTGGCAGCCTATATCCCTGCAAAGCAAAGAAGGGCTGGCGTTGATTAACGGCACCCAGTTCATGAGCGCATACGGATTATATAACCTGGTGCAGTCGGAAAGGTTGATGAGATGGGCAAATATCATTGCCGCCATCAGCTTTGATGCTTTTGAATGCAGCCTCGATCCGCTTAACGAAAACATTCACCGGGTGAGGCCGCATGAAGGCCAGTTGAACACGGCCGCTTCTATCAGGGAATTGCTGAAAGACAGTGAAATAGCTCATGCAAAAAAGAACCAGGTACAGGATCCTTATTCATTCAGGTGTATTCCACAGGTACATGGAGCCACCACCGATACGGTTAATTATGTTCAATCTGTATTTATAAGGGAAATAAATTCTGTAACAGATAATCCAAACATTTTCCCCGATGAAGACCTGGTGGTGAGTGGCGGCAATTTTCACGGACAGCCGTTGGCGTTAGCGCTAGATTTCCTGTCGATAGCCATGGCGGAACTGGCCAACATCAGTGAAAGAAGGACTTACCAGTTGATCAGCGGCTTGCGTAACCTGCCTATGTTCCTCATTAAGAACCCCGGGCTGCATTCCGGTTTTATGATTCCCCAATACACGGCAGCCGGTATTGTAAGTGAGAATAAGCAGTTGTGCACACCGTCCAGCGTAGACTCCATTTCAAGCAGCAATAACCAGGAAGACCATGTAAGCATGGGGGCTAATGCAGCAACTAAATGCAAACGGGTGATTGATAATGTTGAAAAAGTGCTTGCCATCGAATTGCTAACAGCCGTTCAGGCAATTGAATTTAAACGTCCAATGAAGACGGCTGCTTTCCTGGAAAAAATAATTGCTGCATTCCGTAAAGAAGTCAGTTTTAATGATGCCGACAGGATCCTGCATGATGATATGATGAAATCCGTAGCGTTTATCAGGAATGTAAATAATGAATTATATTGAAAAATTGATACGGCTGATCATGTAGGTTGAATAAGAAATTCCTTAATCTGAGAAATCAATATTGCACGGCAGTGTGTATGCCCCGACTATTTTTTATTTAAATCAGAAAAATTTTCAAATTCAAAACATCTCCAAATCAACTCATCTCCAAATCAACTCATCTCCAAATCAACTCATCACCAAATCTCCAAATCAACTCATCCCCAAATCAACCAATCAACTAAATCCGCTTACTAATCTCTACAACCGATTCAAGCGCAAGTTTAGTCATATTGTCTAATGAATTCTGGCGCTGGTCTGCCGACATATACTCCCCGGTAGGAATAACATCTGAAATGGTTAAAATAGTGGCAGCCATCTTATTCAGGTAACGGGCATTTGAAAAAAGGGCAAATGCTTCCATTTCCACGCAAATGCAGTTGTTTTCCGCTGCTACCCTTGGAGTACCTTTCTTGCTCCTGTAAAATACATCACTTGAATGTACATTGGCAGCTTTGATAGGCATATTCATTTTTGCTGCCGTTTCATTGATGAGGTCATAGGCTAATCCCTGGTGATTTTGCCCTTCACCTTCATAACCGAATGCTTCACGTGCGTAAGTAGATTCACTGAATGCCATATCAGTATTTACCACATCATACACTTTTGTAACCGGGTCGTATGCACCGGCAGTTCCAATACGGATGATGCATTCCACCTCATAAGAAGTGTACAATTCATACGAGTAGATGCCTATTGACGGGCAGCCCATGCCACTGGCACCAATAGTTACCGGTACTGATTTATAAGTTCCGGTAAAATAAAACGCATTGCGGGTTGTATTAACCAGTTTAACATCCTGAAGCATATTGTCTGCAATATGTTTTGCCCTCAGCGGGTCTCCGGGCATCAATACGATCTTTGCAATTTCTCCTTTTTCTGCAGTAATATGTGCTGTCATGCTTTTTCTGTTTTCGGTGAAGATATAAAAAATTGAAAATTAGCCAATTTTGATGAAGCTATAATCCATAGCAATATGCCTGATTTTTTAGATTTTAGGGCAGAAAGCCAGTTTTGATTATTTTTACCGGCGATATATTGATTGCAAAAATACATAAGTACAAACCGTTTTACTATATAAAATGTTCATTCATGGAATCAGCAGTTATGAAATACGATTTTAAGAAATACAAGACACCTACCGGTTCTGTTTTGAATTGTAAGGGATGGATACAGGAAGCAGCGCTAAGGATGTTACTCAATAACCTTGACCCGGCTGTTGCCGAAAGGCCGGAAGAACTGATCGTTTATGGCGGAAGGGGGAAAGCAGCCCGTAATATTGAATCGCTTGACCTTATTATTAAAGCATTGAAAAACCTGGAAGATGATGAAACATTGCTGATCCAGAGCGGTAAACCGGTTGCGATGCTTAAAACACATAAAGATGCCCCGCGGGTATTGCTCAGTAATAGCCAGTTAGTACCCAATTGGGCAAACTGGAAACATTTTGATGAACTGGAAAAGAAAGGCCTCATGATGTATGGCCAGATGACAGCCGGTTCATGGATATATATCGGTAGCCAGGGCATCGTTCAGGGAACCTATGAAACATACGCAGCCCTTGCCAATAAACATTTTGCTGGCAGCCTGAAAGGAACACTGAACGTAACTGCCGGCCTCGGAGGCATGGGCGGCGCTCAACCGCTGGCCATTACCATGAACGAAGGCGTGGCATTGGTTGCCGAAGTGGAGGAGTGGCGAATTGATAAAAGAATTGAAACGAAATACCTGGATGAAAAGCATACCAGCATCGATGAAGCCATCAATGCAGCCGTAGAATACCGGAAAGAAGGTGCTGCAAAAAGTATCGGGGTTGTATGCAATGCGGTTCACCTGCTGGACAGGCTCATTCAAAGGGAGATTATTCCGGATACGCTTACTGATCAAACCAGTGCGCACGATCCGCTGATTGGTTATATTCCGCATACACTCAGTAATGAAGAAGCAAATGTGCTCCGAGAACAGGACCCGAATCATTATATTGAATTGAGTTATGAAAGCATGCACCTGCATGTTCAGCTTATGCTGCAATTGATGGATAAGGGAGCAATCACTTTTGATTATGGAAATAATATCCGGGCACGTGCACAGGAATATGAAAAACGCACGGCGCATATTCCGGAAGGCCAGGCTATGTTTAAATTAAATCGTTGTTTCGATTTTCCGGGATTTGTTCCCGCATATATTCGCCCGTTATTTTGCGAAGGGAAAGGGCCGTTCAGATGGGCTGCACTGAGTGGAGATCCGCATGATATTGCCGTTACCGATGAACTTATCATGGAAATGTTCCCGGATAATGCAGGTTTACTGCGATGGATGCAGATGGCAAAAGAAAAAATTGCTTTCCAGGGTTTACCAGCACGCATTTGCTGGCTTGGGCAGGGTGAACGGGAAAAAGCCGGGCTCGCTTTTAATGAATTAGTAAGAACAGGAAAAGTGAAAGCACCCATTGTAATTGGCCGCGACCACCTGGATACCGGTTCGGTTGCAAGCCCTAACAGGGAAACCGAATCCATGCTGGATGGCAGCGATGCCGTGGCAGACTGGCCAATTTTAAATGCATTGGTGAATACGGCTGGTGGCGCCAGTTGGGTGTCCCTGCACCATGGTGGAGGAGTTGGAATGGGTTATAGCATTCATGCCGGAATGGTGATTGTGGCAGACGGAACCGATGAGGCTGCCAACAGGTTGCAAAGGGTGTTACGCAACGACCCGGGAATGGGCGTTATCAGGCATGCCGATGCAGGGTATGATATTGCCTTGGAAACTTTAAGGAAAAACGGGCTTGATTTTACGGCCAGGCTTAAATAACAACCAGTATGGGTAGTATGCGTTTAATCATGATGATGGTTTAAATTTTGCATTATCTTTATCTGGCACCAGTCATTTTAATAATTAGATTTTGCATACATGTTCATTAAAAAATATAGTTTGAAAAAAATCTTTGTCTTTATGTTTGCCTGTTTGGCTTCTGCAACAGCTTTCAGCCAGGCGAACAACAATAATATTTCAAAACATGATCCCGAAAAAGAAATTAGGATCGTAGACGTTTCCTGTGGCGAGTGCAATTTCGGCCTGAAAGGAAAAAGTTGCGACCTGGCTATACGCATCAAAGGAAAAGCATACTTCGTTGATGGTACCAATATAAACGATCATGGCGATTCGCATGCACAGGATGGTTTCTGCAATGCAGTAAGGAAAGCGGAAGTGCAGGGTGAATTGGTTGAAGACCGGTTTAAAGTGACATATTTTAAACTGATTGAACCGGCAGATAAGAATGCTAAACCCTGACCAGCTGCTTATCCATTCGATTATTTCTCTTCCTTAGCCTCCCATAAGATAACGGATTCTGCATTCATAAATGGAATGCTGCTGAAAAGGCTGTAATTGCCTGTTTTTTCCTGATAGTATTTCCAATGCCATGAAGCGCTGGTAATTTTGATAAGTGGTATTATTTGATGATTGAATTACTGGTTCCTGGCATGATGTTGTTTACATTTAAACTTTCCTTGTAACGATTAAAATATACAATTATGAAAGTAAATGGTAAGTCTGCATGGCATACTTTTCTGTTGCCTGTAATATTTCTTTTAACTGTAACAGATGTTTCTGCGCAACTGATAACATTGCCTGATGCGGGAGTGAATTATAAATGTAAAACGAGCAGGCAAGTAGGCTTAACTGAGATCGGTATCAAATGGAATGCGCCCGGTGTAAAGGGGCGTGAAGGGAAAATCTGGGGTACTGATGTGGCCTATTATGGTTTTTCAGTTTTAGGGTATGGGTCAACCGTGCAATCTCCCTGGAGGGCCGGGGCCGATGAAAGCACCAACATCAGTTTTTCAACCGATGTTTCCATTAACGGACAGGCATTACCTGCGGGAACTTATGGTTTTTTTATTGCATTATACCCCGATTCCTGTGTGTTGATATTTAACAGCAACACAGCCGGATGGGGCAGTTATTTTTATAATCCGGCGCTTGACGTTTTACGCATAGGCACAAAGCAGCAGAAAGACCTGAAAGAAATTAAAGAACGGCTGGATT
>CALKVC010000158.1 GCA_937996595.1 uncultured Chitinophagaceae bacterium | reverse complement strand
TGGCAGGGATGGTAAGAAGGTTCAGCAGGTGAACGCCAATTGAAAGCCCCATCAGGTAAAAAATGAGTATGATCCACCTGTCGGCTTTTGTAAAATGCCCCTTGATGCCTTCCTGTTCTTCTTCCGTAACATTATGTTCCCATTTGAGCATCGCCCAAAACACAATGGCAGTGAAGAAAGAAGACAATGCATATACTTCGCCTTCAACAGCACTGTACCAGAATGAATCAGAAAATGTATAAGCGAGTGCACCCACAATTCCGGCAGCCATGATGCCGATGATCTTATCGTTGGTGAGTGCGGTACCGTCTTTCTGAATGGTTTTACGGGCAAAGTGCGTGATGGTCCAGAAAAGGAACAGGATGGTGAATCCGCTGGCAAGTGCGCTCATCAGGTTTATCCCTGTTGCCGCATGCTGTGCATCAAATGGAACCATGAACAGCCTGCCTATCAACACAAATAAGGGGGCACCCGGCGGATGTGGTATTTGCAGTTTATAAGCACTGGACGCAAATTCGCCACAATCCCAGAAACTGCCGGTGGCTTCCATCGTCATAATGTAAACCGAACAAGCAATGATGCAAACCACCCAGCCTGTGATGTTATTGATACTCTTAAAATTCATATTATAGTTGGTTATAAGTGGACAAATATAATCATGTTTGCTTTTGGGAAGCTACCTCTGGTAATTTTTTTGGGGATAGATTCGCGGATATGGCGGATAACACTGATTTTTATGGATTCGCGGATGAGGCAGATAACACTGATGAATGCTGATTTTTAAGGATACGCAGATGAAGCGGATAACGCTGATGAATGCTGATTTTTAAGGATACGCGGATGAAGCTGATAACGCTGATAACGCTGATGAATGCTGATTATTATGGATACGCGGATGAAGCGGATAACGCAGATGAATGCTGATTATTTATGTAAACCCAACATTTTCTTTACGCACTTATAAAAAATAAATCCGCTTTATCTGTAAAACCCGCGTAATCCGCGTTTCCGTCTATTATCTTTTAAAATAAATCCGCTTTATCCGCAAAACCCGCGTCATCCGCGTATCCATCCATCATCTTTTTATAATAAATCTGCTTTATCCGCAAAACCCGAGTCATCCGCGTTTCCATCCATCATCTTTTTATAATAAATCCGCTTTATCCGCAAAACCCGCGTCATCCGTGTATCCATCCATTATCTTTGTTCAAATGAAAAAGGCATTCCTTCAATTGCACATAGCTGTTTTCCTTGCCGGCTTTACCGCCATATTGGGTAAACTGATTAATTTAAACGAAGGTTTGCTGGTTTGGTACCGTTTGCTGATTACTGTTATTGTGTTGGGCATCATTATGGCCATCAGAAAGCAATTGCGGTTGATAGCAAAAAAGGATATGCTCAAGATTGCCGGTGTTGGTGCCGTTATAGCCATTCATTGGGTTACGTTTTATGGAAGTGTTAAGTATGCCAATGTTTCCGTAGCCCTTGTTTGTTTTTCAGCAACCGGATTTTTTACAGCCTTGCTGGAACCATTCCTGTTAAAATCCCGCGTTGTATTTGCTGAATTGCTGTTAGGTGTTCTGGCAATTTCCGGTATATATATCATTTTTGATTTTCATCCGCAGTATAAACTGGGGATTATTTTCGGAATTATTTCAGCTTTGGGAAGCGCCATTTTCCCAATCCTGAACAAGCAGTTGCTTAACAGGTACAGCCCGGGTGAGTTAACATTATATGAGTTGGGAGGCGGGTTGCTGGTACTAACCGTATTATTGCCAGGTTACCTGTTATTTTATCCTGCCAGTTATTATTTCCCCAGTTTACCTGATTGGGGCTGGCTAATAGTACTGTCATTATTGTGTACTGTTTTGAGTTTTCATCTTCAATTGAATGCATTGAAGAAAATATCTGCATTTACAGCAAATCTTACCTATAACCTGGAGCCTGTGTATGGAATCGTCCTGGCATTCATATTTTTCAGGGAAAATGAGCAGTTTCACCGGGAATTTTATATTGGGCTTGGGCTAATTTTGCTCACAATCATATTGCAGATGGCAAGGGTTTTGAAACAACATAAAGTTGCTGCAGCCATTACAAAAAAATGATTACCGATTCAACTGTTGTAAAAGCCGAAAACATGGCGCTTACCCCACAATATCTTTCTTTAGACAGTTTAACTGCTTTTTCCATTTTGGGTCTGTCTTCTTCATCAACTTTAATTGTATACGTAATAAGTACATCCCTGTAAATTTTTGGATGTTCTTCTGTTAGGCCGGCACTTACATCGATGCTGAAATCACTGAACGAAACTTTCATTTTGTTTAGGATAGATACCACATCTATGCCCGTACAACCGGCCAGCGATGCCAGCATCAGTCTTTTAGGGCTGGGCCCTTCATTGTTTCCACCTCCATCGGCCGTGGTATCTGTAATGATTGTATGGCCGTTAATACTGCTCTTGAATGCCATTCCGTGCAGAAAAACCGAACTTATTTGGTGTGTATCCATTTTTAAATGATTTATATATACAAAAGATGTATAAAATTAATTGAATATTAATGGTTTAACACAGATTTTCTGCAAAATTTATTCGTGTATCCTTTTTCTCTCATCCCGTATCCAGTATCTTGTATCCTGTAACTTATATCCTGTATCCTCGATCTCATATCCACATTCTTTCCCTGATTTTTTCAAAATCCTAAAAAAGATATAAAAAAATCTGAACTTAAATCAGTTAATATCCTTACCTTTGCCGTCCAAAAATCAGGAATATGGCCAGAGTATGTCAGGTTACAGGAAAGAAGCCGATCACAGGTAACAAGGTTTCTCACTCAAATATCAAAACAAAGCGCAGGTTTTTACCCAATTTGCAAACGAAGCGTTATTTCCTGGCAGAGGAAGATACATGGGTTACCATGAAGGTTTCTTCTGAAGCAATCAGGACCATCAACAAGAATGGCTTATATGCAGTAGTAAAGCAAATGCGTGCTGAAGGCGTAAAAATTTAATCAGCCTCAATAAATAATTAATAAAATGGCAAAGAAAGGTAACAGGGTACAGGTAATTCTGGAGTGTACAGAGCATAAGACCAGCGGTCAGGCAGGTACAAGCCGTTATATCTCCACCAAGAACAAAAAGAACACCCCGGAACGTTTGGAGTTAAAGAAATTTAACCCGATCCTGAAAAAGGTAACTGTACACAAGGAAATCAAATAATAATGTGCTGTTATGCCGGTTGGCTTTCGGGCTTATTGGCTATATTAGGTACATTAGCATATTAAACAACTACAAACTGATTAAACATGGCAAAAGCAGCTAAAACCGCGATCAAGACAAAAGACCAGAAAGCAGCGGCAGATGCTAAGAACTGGACTAAAGTGATTAAAACTGTACGCAGTCCAAAGTCTGGTGCATATACTTTTAAGGAAGCAATCGTTCACAAAGATAAGATCAAGGAATTCTTAGCCAGTTAAGTATTCCTGTATGAAATATTTTTAAAAAAGCTGTTCTGTTCATTCAGGATGGCTTTGTTTGTTTATGGGGAAATTGATTCATGATTTCAGGATTATATATTATAAGTAAAACTTCCTGTAAGCTGTATCCTGTATTATCTAACATCAAACTTCGAACTAAAAACATCGAACTTCAAACATCAAACTTCAAACAACACTATGGGCATCTTTGATAAATTATTTGGTAAAAAAGAGCAGCAGCAGTCGCTCGACCAGGGCCTGCAAAAGACCCGTGAAGGTTTTTTTGGCAAACTTACCAAGGCCATCGCCGGTAAAAGTACGGTTGATGAGGAAGTGCTGGATGAAGTGGAACATGCGCTTGTTGGGGCTGATGTTGGCATTGAAACCACCGTAAAGATCATTGATCGCCTGGAAAAAAGGGTGGCAAGGGATAAATACTTGAATACAAAGGAACTGAACAGCATCTTAAAGCAGGAAATACAGGATGTATTGATTACCTCTGATGCTGATAAGAATTACCTGAATTATGAACTTCCATCCACCCACAAACCGCATATCATACTGGTGGTTGGCGTAAACGGTGTGGGTAAAACTACAACAATCGGCAAACTGGCCTACAATTTTTCTCTTGCCGGCAAATCGGTTTTACTGGGCGCTGCTGATACATTCCGTGCTGCTGCAGTAGACCAGTTGACCATCTGGAGCGAGCGGACAAATGTGCCGATCGTAAAAAAAGAAATGGGGAGTGATCCTGCATCGGTGGCTTATGATACAGTCATCAGCGGTGTTTCACGCAATGCAGATGTGATACTGATTGATACGGCAGGCCGGTTACATAATAAGCTTCACCTGATGGATGAACTAAGCAAGATTAAGCGGGTTATTCAGAAAGTGATACCGGAAGCCCCGCATGAAGTATTATTGGTGCTGGATGGCAGTACGGGACAGAACGCCCTGGAACAAGCAAAACATTTTACAGCCGCTACGGAAGTAACTGCCATGGCCATCACCAAGCTGGATGGAACTGCAAAAGGGGGCGTGGTACTAGCCATAGCCGACCAGTTTAAAATACCGGTAAAATTCATTGGTGTAGGGGAAAAAGCGACCGACCTGCTGGTATTTGACAAGCAGCAATTTGTAGACGGCCTTTTCCATTTGCCGGAATAAGAAAGAGCCCCTAAGAATAAGGGCTCCGTTTACCAAAACTAACTGCTTATGAGAAATTCTTACGTTCTTTTCTTTACATAAAGTACGTAAACATTCCCGGTAAAGTATGTTAACGGATGGCCAATACTTGAATAAAGGCTTGTTAAAGAAACGGACCTGCTGAAGTTTACCCAAAAGTTTTTAACAGTAAAACGGCCATCCCATATAGTACGGTGGAAATAAAAATCCCCTTTGCCGTGTT
>CALKVC010000157.1 GCA_937996595.1 uncultured Chitinophagaceae bacterium | reverse complement strand
GCGTCAAATAATCCGGCACGTCCGTCATTCTCGTCGGGTGCATCACCCACAGGATCAAGCGCGACACCTCCGGCACGTACTTTCGGCAGTGACGCGGCTAAACCCTTTGGCACATCAGCCGCAGCCCCGCACGTAGCCGGTGTTGCCGCCTTGCTGATGGAAGCGAAGAAAAAATATTATGACAATGTTTCCTTCACAGGTTCGGAAATGAAATCACTGTTAAAAACCAGTGCACTTGCCATGGATAGTACCGGCATTTATGAAAATGGTGGCAGCGGATTCGTTCAGGCAGACAAAGCCCTTCAAACTTTCTCAAACCCCTTCCCGCAGGTAACCGGAAGATACCTGCAGGATTCATCAAAAATACCTGGCACTGATACGGTTACTGTAGTGATAGACGGTAAATATTTTGCAGGCAATGCATCGGTGATATTCCAGTACGATACCATTCCGGCAGTAGTAACCAACGGCACCCAGTTGGTTGCTTCCATACCGCCTTTCTTTGGTAACCCGCCACTAACCGTTTACAATCCACCAATATCGCCAAGCGGATTAGACGGCGGTAACAGTGATTCATTGTATTTCTTCGGAACCATTCCGAAAAATGTGGTGGTTACTGTAAATGATGCTACCAAACATTATGGTGAAGTAATACCAGCTTATGAATTTACTGTTACGGTAAACGGTGAAACATTGGCGCAGTCGGGGCTTACACTAACAGATCTCGGGCTTGATAACAATGTAACATTCAGTTCACCGGCAAACAGTTTAAGCAATATCGGCTTATATTACCGTCGTGCATCCTCTCCCGTTACAGACCTGTCAATACCAGCATCTTTAGATCTTTCAGCATACTATAATTACCGGTTTGTTGATGGCGTATTGTCAATTACCAGGTTGCCACTAACCATCACACCCCGTGATACAACCGTTACATACGGCTCTTCCATAAAGGGAAAACAGATTGGATTCAATTACAACTATAGTACTGCCAATATTGATCCGTTACTGCAAAACGATTTCAGGGATTCTTTGATAGCATCGCACCAATATGCCATGTCAGACGCTATTGTACTCATCAATGCTTCACAGGCCCAGCAGGGATTATCGGCAGCAGATTTCTTCAATATGAGTTTCATGGCATCAGCCAAAGCAGCGGTGAATGCCAAGGCGGCAGTTAATGCCAAAGCAGCGGTGAATGCAAAAGCGGCCGTTAATGGCCTGGCAACCGTTAATGCTAAGGCAATGGTAAATGCCAAAGCGGCGGTGAATGCCAAGGCCGCTGTTAACAGCAATAGCTTCAACAATGAAACAAATGAAAATGTATTGCTCATCATTGATTCTCTGGATGTATATGGCGGGCCGGAAGATTCTTTGTCAGGTTTCCAGTCGGTAAACATGATCTCCGGTTATACCGTGGGTAACTGGCTGATTGGGCCGGGTGTACTCATCAATGAAAATTTCGACATCACCTATGGTTTGGGTAACCTTACCATTGTTCCTGCTTTGCTCACCGTTAAGGCAAACGATACCACGGCAGATTGCTCCGGCGCTCAACCATTGTATGCCTTTACAAATTCCATTTACCAGTATGAGGATGCCGACAGCAATGTAGTTGCAACCGGGCCTGATTTTGCCGTGTTCAATAATTTGAATATACCTATGGGTAATGGAAATCTTTCTCCGGGGACATATACGATCATACCGTCAAACCTGGTACAACAAGGCACTGTTCCAAATTACACACTTGAATACCAGGGCGGCATTTTAACAGTAGCATCTTTACCTGAAACACCGGATATAACAGTAGTAAACAATTGCGACGGAACTTCTACCCTGAGCACTTCTGCCCCCGGAAGCCTCTTATGGAGTACCGGAGAAACAACCCAAACGATAACTGTAAATTCAGCCGGTAACTATACGGTAACCTCTACAGTGGGCGGCTGTACCAGTTTACCGGGCACAGCAACTGCATCTCCGGGAACAACTCTGTCTGCACCGGTAGTAACGGTGGTGGATAACTGCGATGGCAGTTCCACCCTGTCAACAGATGCTCAGGGAGACCTGTTATGGAGCAATGGTGCTACAACAGCATCTATAACCGTATACGCAGCAGGAACCTATACAGTAACCGCTACCATCAATGGTTGCAGCAGTGCAACCGGATCAGGCACTGCTGCACCAAAAACCACTCCGGTAACGCCGGTAGTAACGGTGGTGGATAACTGCGATGGTACTTCCACTCTCTCAACGGATGCATCCGGAGACCTTTTATGGAGCAACGGTTCTGCAACAGCTTCCATAACGGTAAATACAGCTGGCACATTTACAGTTACTTCTACCGTTAACGGATGTACGAGTATGGCAGGCAGCGGAACAAGTGCGCCAAAAACCACGCCTGCAACACCCGGATACAGTATTATTCAGCCAACCTGTTCAGAAGCTACCGGTTCTGTTGAACTGAATGGTTTACCATCAGGCACCTGGACACTGACACGTAACCCGGGTGCAGTTATAACAACCGGCAGCACTTCATCAACCAATATCAGTGGCCTTTCAGCCGGCACTTATACATTTACTATGACAAATGCTGATGGCTGTATTTCATTCCCTACTGCCAATATTGTAATAAATACACAACCGGAAACACCGTTAAAACCGATGGTTGGAACCATAACCCAACCAACCTGTACCGAGGCAACGGGAAGTGTTGTACTGAGCAACTTACCGGCAGGAGCATGGACAGTAAACAGCACTCCAAATACATTCACCACAACCGGCAATACTACCACGGCTACCATCAGTGGGTTACCGGCCAATAATAATTATGTATTTAAAGTGACCAATGCAGACGGATGTACTTCTCCAGCCTCTGGCAGCGTTCAGATTAATGCACAACCGGCAACGCCATCTGCACCGGTAATTGGTGCCATTACTCAACCAGGCTGCACGCTGGCAACTGGCTCCATATCCCTGAGCGGATTGCCATCAGGCACATGGACACTGACCAGGAATCCCGGCAATATAACAACTACGGGTAGCAGCACATCCATTACTGTTAGCGGCCTTGCAGCAGGAACGTATACATTCACTGTACGGAATTCAGCTGGTTGTACTTCACCAGTTTCGGGTGATGCGGTAGTGAATCCGCAACCGGCAACTCCAACGGCGCCGCAGGTTGGCAGTATCACACAACCATCCTGTACAGTAACTACCGGTTCTGTCATATTAAATGGATTACCAGCAGGAACCTGGACGGTAACCAGGAGTCCGGGCAACACAACAACAACCGGCAATACTACATCCACAACTATCAGCGGGCTTAGTGCGGGTACCTATACATTCAAAGTGATGAACGCCGGTGGCTGCACTTCACCAGCATCCGGAAATGTTGTAATAAATGCTGCACCGGCCATACCGGCTGCTCCAACAGTAAGTACAATTACCCAGCCTACCTGTTCAGTTACTACCGGTTCTGTAAAACTGACCGGATTACCTTCAGGCACCTGGACACTGACAAGAAATCCAGGAAATATTGCCACTACGGGCAATACTTCATCCATTACGGTTAGCGGGCTTGCTCCCGGCACTTATACGTTCACTGTGAGAAAAGGCAGTGGCTGTAATTCTGCGCCAAGCGCCAACGTGGTTATAACTGCCAACACAAACTGTTCTGCTATCGGTAATTTTGTATTCAGGGATAATAATGCCAATGGCATCCAGGACTCCGGTGAACCGGGTATATCCGGTGTATCTGTGAAGTTATACAACAGTGCCGGAACACAGGTAGCCAGTACCACTACAAACAGCAGTGGCATATATGGTTTTGGTAACCTGGCACCTGGTACTTATTCAGTTGCATTTACCACACCATCCGGCTTCAGCCCGTCTCCTTCAAATGCAGGAACAGATGACAGCAAAGACAGTGACCCGGTTGCAGGTACAGTTACCGGCATTTCACTTGCAATCAATCAAACGAACAATAATATTGATGCAGGGTTTATTCCATCAGTGATGGTTTTAGGCAACAGGGTTTGGTACGATACCAACAACGATGGAATAAACAGCAGCAGTGAAAATGGCATGGCAAACCGTACTGTCAGGTTGTATAAAGACGATGACAATAACAATATTCCAGATGGTTCAGCCATTGCAACCCAAACAACAGATGCAAACGGGTATTATTCTTTCACAGCACTTGCCACGGGTACCTATATTGTAGGAGTGGTAATACCAGATGGTTATGTAAGCAGCGCTGTTAACGGAGGCGATCCCGACAACAATACCAATAATGATGATAATGGCCAGGTACTGGTTGGAAATGAAATCAGGGGGCTTGGCATTACTTTAACCTTAAACGGAGAACCGGAAGGAAGCAGCGGAAGCAAGCATACAAATAATTCGTATGATTTCGGGCTTTTACCGGATTGTAATTGCATGAACAACAATTCGGGCAACCTGCTCACCAACGGAAACTTTGAGAACGGAACAACCGGATGGACAGTAACCGGTGGCTCATTTACAACCGGAACGGGTTATTCAGCCTGCAGCAGTAAAAATGGTTTCAATAATGCAACGAAAAAAGCGTCTACGGTTTACCAGGATGTAACAGTAACGCCGGGCACAACCCTTGTGTTTACCGGGTTTGCCGGCACGCATGCTGCAGGTTTATCCTGTAACCCGAAAATTAGCCTGCTCTTCCGCAACGCTTCAGGTACTGTATTGAGTCAAACCAATGTAACCATTACCTGGAATGTGGATGCAAACTTCGGGCAACTGGCATTTTATACCATAACTGCCACAGCACCATCAGGCACTAGTAAGGCAAGGATTCAAACCTCCATCTCCTGTGATTATGTGAAAATGGATGGTTTCTGCCTTAAGGTTGCCAGCACACCATTGGCACGCGGATCTGGCGAATATAATTTGTCAACCGGGGCCACCGATGAACAGGCTGACCTGGATGCAGAACCAACTGGTTTGTCGGCAATATTGAGCCCTAACCCGGTTACCAGCCACTTTAATTTAAAGATCAGTTCCGGTGACAAACATACAGCTATCTCGGTTCGTATACTCAATACCGATGGTAAACTGATGGGTATACATAAACCCGCAGCCAACAGTACCCTGAGACTGGAAACCGGGGAATGGAAAAGCGGGGTGTATTTTGCAGAACTGATTCAGGGAACCAACCGAAAGGTCATCAGGTTTATGAAAGCCGGTAATTAAATAACAGTCATTATATATAAAGGAGGCTCCAGGGCCTCCTTTATCTTTTGCCTGGTTAAGAATCAATTTCATTATCTTAGATATTCAATCCTAAAACAATCAATAGAATGATAAATAAATACTGTTTACCTGTTTTATTCGTCTTCTTATTTTTATTTTGTTTCGGGCAAAGAGCCGCATGCAATGATGTGGACAGCCTGAAGAGGCTGTTAGCTACTACGGTTCATGATACTACCCGCGTTAACCTGCTGAATGAATTGAGCAAGCAATATTTCAACGACAAACCCGATACGTCCATCATTATTGCCGCATCTTCCAGGAAACTGGCAGAACAAATCAATTTCAGGACAGGGTTGGCGCTGGCCATCAAGAATATGGGCATCGGTTATTACCTCCAGGGTAAATATAAAGATGCGGTGATTCACTGGCAACAGGCGCTGGAAGTGTATAAACAGAACGGCGATGAGAAAGGGGTTGCCAATATGCTAAGCAACCAGGGAGCTGTTTATTTTGCCCAGGGCGATGATGTAAAAGCCTTTGAATTATACCTGGAATCACTAAAGATATCCGAAAAAATAGGCGATACATTAAGGATACTTACCTCGTTGAACAATATCGGTGGCGTTTATCTGAACAAACCCGCCACTTATAAGAAAGCACTGGAATATTTTCAACGATCCTATAATTTAAGCCGTGCCATCAATGACCAGTATACAATCGGTACATCATCTGTTAACCTCGGTGAAACCTATTACAAAATGGGTGATGATAAAACGGCACTTATATACCTGAATGAATCGGTAAAAGCTTATGAGGGAACAGAGAATCTTCCGTACTCCCTGAATTATATTGGCCGGGTATATGTAAGGCAGAAAAAATATGACAGTGCCGTATACACGCATATGAAGGCATATGAATATGCTAAAAACCTGGATACCAAGTTAGACATGACACAATCCCTGGTAGGCCTTGCACAAGCGTACCTGGCGCAGGGAAATTTCAATTCTTCCATTGATGCTTATAAAAGAGCGCTGCAGGTAGGCCGTGAACTGAATGCAGTTACAGAAATTAAAGACGCTTACGAAGGCCTTACAGACGCTTATGCCAGCATGTCTGATTATTCAAATGCATTCAATTACCAGAAATTGCTGCTGGCCATCAAGGATACCATTTATAATATTAATACAGATAAGAAACTGGGAACCCTTCAGTTTACCTTTGACCTGGAGAAAAAAGAATCGCAGATCAGCCTGCTTAACAAAGACAAAGAGATACAGCAGCAGGAAATAAGGAGGCAGAAAATTGTACGGAACAGTTTTATCGGCGGATTCGGGATCGTACTGTTGTTTGCCATGGTATTTTTCAAACAGCGAAATAAGATAAGCAAGGAAAAAAAGCGGAGTGATGAATTGCTGCTGAACATCCTTCCGGAAGAAACTGCTGAGGAATTGAAGGCAACGGGTACGGCAAAAGCCAAAAGTTTCGACCTGGTAAGTGTACTGTTCACCGATTTTAAAAACTTTACACAAGCCAGTGAAAAACTTTCACCGGAAGAACTTGTTTCAGAAATCAATTACTGTTACAGTGAATTCGACCGCATCATCCAGAAATACGGCATCGAAAAAATAAAGACTATTGGTGACTCATATATGTGCGCAGGCGGACTTCCAACCCAGAACAATACACATGCTCATGATGTTGTAGCAGCTGGGCTGGAAATGGTGGCATTCATAGAACAAAATAAAAAGGAAAAGATAGCGAAAGGCATCCCCTTTTTCGAATTGCGGCTTGGCATCAATACAGGCCCGGTAGTTGCGGGAATTGTGGGAATCAAGAAATTCGCCTATGATATATGGGGCGATACGGTAAATACCGCATCGCGGATGGAAAGCAGCGGTGAAATCGGAAGAGTTAATATCAGCGGAAATACCTATGAGTTAGTAAAAGATAAATTTGCCTGCACACACCGCGGAAAAATTGAAGCAAAAAACAAGGGTGTGATTGATATGTATTTTGTTGACGGGGTTTTGAACTGAGGAAAAATTACCTGAAATAATTGCATTTGCTGCGCTTTTTATACAGGCAGAAGAAAACACTGAATTACTGTATCTTACTTATCACATATAAGCTACTTAAAACATTTGCAAACCGGCAATCTTAAAAGGCACCAGTAGAATGTGGAGTACGAATACTGCAGGTAGGAAGTTATTGAACCTATATAGTGTGAAACTGGTCAAAGACCTGCTGGCTTTGAAAGACACGGTGATTCCCGAAGAAACGGGACAGGCTTTTAGGAACACTTGCTACAGATGCAGAAATCTTGGGCATACAAAAGTATTCAACTGGTTATTGCATTAATAATAATATATTATATATAAATATTTCTGCAGCACTTTAAAAAACTGCACTAAATATTTTCTCCATGGCTTTTTTAGACGACACAAACTGGTCAATCTTCCCATAATTTCCATTAACGGCCCATACAATGGTAGTTCTGGTAGCGGGAAAATATGCAATAGTTGCATAATAGCCAATCGCATCACCGCTGTGTATAAAGGCTTCGCCATAAGGAGTAGCTATTTTAAAAATGCCCAGGCCGTGTTGGATTGGAAAGAAATCTGTATCAATATTCTTGGGAGAAATTGAAGTGAGCATTTCATTCAATGAAACAGTATTAATGATATTTCCGCTAAACAAACGCTGTATAAAAATATTCATATCATATACATTGGATATTAATCCACCATCAGCTGTATAATAATCCCAACCACTAAAATAAGTAGCATCTGTAACCTGCAGGTTGCCATAAAAATCCACATAGCCTCTAACAATATTAGCAGGCACTTTATTAGTTGCAGCAAAAACAGTAGAAGTTAATCCCAGTGGTGTAAATATCTTTTCCTGAAACACCTGCCAAAAAGGTTTACCGGTTACCTTTTCTATAATCATTCCCAAATAAATATAGCCGGTATTAGAATAATAAGTGTCTGTACCCGGTTCAAAATATGCATGCTTGCCTCTTGCATAAGCCAGCAGTTCGTCTGGTTTCCATTCTTTAATCAAATCATTTAAAGAGGCAGTTTGAAACCGTGCATTTCTTATATAATTGAAAATACCACCGGAATGATTGAGTAGTTGCCGGATTGTTGCTTTATCAGCATTCTCAATATTATGCATTGCCCAGGCAGGCAAATATATGGATGCTTTATCATCCAGTTGCAATTTCCCTTCTTCCTTTAATTTAAGTATTGTAACTGCTGTAAATGTTTTAACAGTACTGCCCATTCTTGTAATATGGCAGGGTTTCATAGGAACATTATTCCGCAAATCTGCTTTGCCTGATGCTCCCAGCCAAAGGCCATCATCAGGTTTATATATGCTCATGACAATTCCCGGCACACCCGATGCAGTTATTTCTTGAAGCATCTGGTTATACCTTTCGTTATTGGCATTAGAAGTGCTGCTGTCTGTGAATGAAAAACTACAATTGTAAGATTCAGGATTATTATTGTTATCTTCCTTTCGGCATGAATTGATTATAAAAATAGAAATTAATAACCATGGCATAATTGGTTTCATTAGTCTTTTTTTTGATTGATGAAAAATTTTGTACCTAATTGAAAATTGGTATGTGTCAATACCGGAATAAAGCCCGGAGAATACGGATATTCGGCCCAACTTTGATACATCATAAATATTTCAGGGGAGCATAGATTGCTTTTTTGCAGCCGGTAACCCAGGCCTGTTCC
>CALKVC010000156.1 GCA_937996595.1 uncultured Chitinophagaceae bacterium | reverse complement strand
GGGAGTATGAAGTTGCAGCACTAATCAATAACCTGCAACCGCAAACCATTTCCGGAGCTATCAACCGGTTATTGACAGATGAAGCATTATATAACCGGCTTCACAACAATTGTATGGAAGCACGTAACGTTTATAACTGGCAGGCTGAAGAAAAAAAACTGCTTACCTTTTACAGAAACATCATTGGATAAACATTTACATATCATAACACATGAAGTGCCCTGGCCGGCAGATTATGGAGGCGTGGTAGACTTATTTTACAAGATAAAGTCATTGCATGCCCTGGGCATTAAAATACACCTGCATTGTTTTGTAAAAGACAGGCAACCGGTTAAGGAACTGCTTGCCTATTGCGAAACGGTTGACTATTATAACAGGAAAAAACGTTTAGCCGCCCTTTCCATAATAAATCCATATATAGTTCAATCTCGCAGCAACCGCAAATTATTGCAACGGCTGCAGGAAGACAATCACCCTATACTGATGGAAGGCATTCATTGTACGTACCTGTTGAAAAAAGGTTTGCTGCCTGGCAGAAAAATATTTGTAAGGCTGCATAATGTGGAATACAGGTATTACAGGCAACTGGCCAAACATGAAAACAATTTCTTACGTAAAGCGTATTACCTGGTTGAAAGCTGTTTACTTAAACGGTACGAAAAGGCCATTGCCGTAAAAGCGCCCATTTGGACAGTGAGCAGTGAAGATTGTATCCATTACCGTAAAAAGTTCGGAGCCACCAATATTAGTTTCCTGCCTGTATTCCTTCCCTGGCAGCAGGTAAGCGGCACAACCGGTAAAGGTTGCTATTGCCTGTATCATGGCAACCTGGCCGTAAATGAAAATGAAAAGGCAGCCGATTGGTTGCTAAATAATGTTTTCAATAACCTGGAGATCCCGTTTGTGGTGGCCGGGCGCAACCCTTCCCTGCCATTACGGTCGCTGGCACATGCACATTTGCATACATGCATTACCGTTAACCCCTCCGACAGGGAAATGCAGGATATGATAAGCAAGGCGCAGGTAAACATTCTTCCTTCATTCAATAAAACGGGTGTTAAGCTGAAACTGCTGAATGCCCTGTATAACGGAAGGCATTGCCTGGTTAACAAAGCTGCTATTGCGGGTTCGGGGCTGGAATCGCTTTGCCATACAGCAGAAACTGCTAAAGAATTCAGTAAACAGGCCGCTACCCTTTACCGGCAGGATTTCACTCCAGATGAACTGGAAAAGCGCAGGCAGGTGCTGGAACAGTTATACAACAATGAAAAGAATGCCCGGCAGCTTATAGCGTGGATATACTAGCATTATCCCAGACTTTACCTTTTTCCGTTTTAATGGTTCGTGCCGGAAACTTATTGATCACCATATAATCATGGGTGGCCATTACAATGGTTGTATGGTAATCTTTGCAGATATGGAAAAGCAGTTGCATGATTTCGTCGCTAGTTTCAGGATCCAGGTTACCGGTAGGTTCATCTGCAAGTATCAGTTTGGGTGAGTTAAGTAAAGCCCTGGCTATGTCTATACGTTGCTGTTCTCCGCCACTCAGCTCAAACGGCATCTTGAACCCTTTTGTTTTCAGTCCCACTTTATCCAGCACATCGGCAATTTTTTCATCCATCAGTTTTTCGTCTTTCCAGCCGGTTGCCTTCAACACGAATTTCAGGTTATCATTTACGTTCCTGTCTGTTAGCAATTGAAAATCCTGGAACACGACACCGAGGTTACGCCGCAAAAAAGGAACGGTTTTCCAGTTTATCTCCCGCAGGTTATGGCCCGCAACGGTACCTTCTCCTTCCTTCAGCTCCAGGTCGCCATACATGGTTTTAAGCAGGCTGCTTTTACCGGTCCCCGTTTTACCAACCAGGTAAACAAACTCTGCTTTTTCAACCGAAATGTTCACATCCGACAGAATCAGGCTCTCTCCCTGGTAAATATTCACATTGCGTAATTCAATTATTTTCTGAGACATGCAGGCTTATGGTTTAATGTTCATTATAAATGGCAACTCGCACATGCATCAGCATCGCTTAGCAGCAAATTTAACTGATTGATTATTTGCAACCGGATTAAATATGGTAATTAAAGTTAAAATTATTTTACCATTGTCTTAATCCCATAGAAATTACATGCAGATGCTGAAACAGGTTAATATAGAAGTTCCCCTTCATCCAGTTTTATCAGCAATTCCTTTTTGCTGCTTTCTTCCACCCGGCCGATTACCCTTGCATCAATATTAAAAGTACTGGCAATGGCCATCATTGTACCTGCATCAGATTCATCACAATATATTTCCATGCGACAGCCCATATTGAATACTTCATACATTTCCCTGTTGCTGCAGCCGCTGTTTTTTTGAATGATATCAAATACCGGTGGCGGATCAAAAAGATTATCCTTAATAATCTTTACATTCCCGGGCAGGTATTTCAGGCATTTGGTTTGCCCGCCGCCACTGCAATGGATGAGGCCCTTCACTTTATCAAAATGCTGTTCCAGTATTTGTTTCAGTACCGGTGCAAATGTTCTGGTTGGGCTTAGCAGCAGCTTTCCAATGGTTGTTTCCGGATTTGGCCCTGAAGCATTTACTTTATCAGCAAGCCTGTGTTTCCCAATATACACTACATCACCGGGCAGAGAATTATCAAAGCTTTCTGTATAAGTAACTGCATAAAACTTTTCCAGGACATCATGCCTGGCTGAGGTTAGCCCGTTACTGCCAATGCCGCTGTTATACTCAGTTTCATAAGAAGCCTGCCCATAACCGGCTAATCCAACAATCACGTTGCCCGGCCTTATCTTTTCATTGCTTACAATTTTATTTTTTAACCAGCGGCTGGCCATAGTACCGTTCACGGCAATGGTTCTTACTACATCACCCACATCAGCCGTTTCACCACCGAGGTAATGTATATGTACGCCATGGGCTTTCATCTTTTCAAAAAAATTGGCAGAACCGTTTATCAATTGTTCCAGCACTTCACCCGGTATTAATCGTTTATTCCTGTCGATGGTAGAATTAAACACTATCCGGTCGTAAATACCGGCACATAACAAGTCATCCAGGTTCATAACAATGGCATCCTGGGCAATTCCTTTCCATACAGAAATATCGCCGGTTTCCTTCCAGTACAGGTAAGCGAGTATGCTTTTGGTTCCTGCGCCGTCTGCGTGCATCAGTGAAACATAATCATCATCATTCCCCAGGTAATCGGGATAAATCCTGCAAAAAGCGTTCGGGAACAACCCTTTTTCCAGTTTTTCCGTAGCCGCATGCACTTCTTCCTTCTGGGCCGAAACGCCCCGTTTATCATATAGGCTCATCATGCTGCAAAACTAAATTTCAATTGCCAATAAACCATTAATAAATTATAAAGTAGTTTTGCACCGTTATTTATGAAAGTATATAAGGATACCGGCGTGCTTCCTGCATTTCCACGTGCTGTAATTACCATTGGCACATTTGATGGTGTTCACCAGGGGCACAGGCAGGTAATCAGGCAACTGCTTAAAGAAGCTGAAATGATTGGCGGCACCCCGGTGCTCATCACTTTTTATCCGCACCCCAAACAGGTGGTTGCTTCAGATAAAAAACCGATCTTTTTACTAAACAGCCCCGAAGAAAAGTACAGCCTGCTGCATGCTGCCGGCATACCGAACATTGTTGTGGTTCCATTCGACAAACGTTTTGCCGAACAACCAGCCATTAATTATATAAAAGATTTCCTGGTATATAAATTTCATCCGCATACCATCATCATCGGTTATGACCATCGCTTTGGCAAAGGGCGCACCGGCGATTACCGGTTGCTTGAACAGGAAGCCCGTAATTTCAATTATACGGTAAAAGAAATACCTGAACATATTTTACAGGATATTACCATCAGCAGCACCAAAATAAGGGAAGCGTTGTTAAAAGGTGATATTTCCACTGCTAATAAATTCCTCGGTTATGGTTATTTTTTCAGCGGAAAGGTGGTGGAAGGAAATAAACTGGGGCGAACCATCGGTTATCCTACCGCCAACCTGCACATTTCTGATGAACAAAAACTTGTTCCGGCAAATGGCGTATATGCCGTGCAGGTAGCCGTTGAAGGGTTTGCAGGCCATTATAATGGGATGATGAATATCGGCACCAGGCCAACGGTTAACGGTACCAGCAGGGTTACCGAAGTGAATATATTTGATTTTGATGAAACCATTTATGGGAAAACGGTAACAGTAACGCTGGTTACCTGGTTACGCAATGAAGTAAAGTTTACCGGACTGGATGCCTTAAAAGCCCAGCTGGCTCAGGATAAAAAGGCTGCAGAAGTTGCCATGAAACCGTAAGATTGCATGAAAGCCGGTTAACTTAATATGATAACTAGCCGAATTTTCACCGGTTATCATTTTCGCCCAATCATTCCCCCATCATCTTTACCACCATTTCTTTCAGAAGTACCGGCCCGGGTGTGCCTGTATCACCAACGCCCAACGATTTTAAATTATAGCGGTACAACAACAGCAATAATTTTTCCACTCCCCCGTAACCATAGTTTTTCATTATCAGTCGGGCTTGTTTTAAGGAAACCGGGTTCCTGTAAAAGAACGGCAACAATGCTCCGTCGCTCTGGTCTTTCATACCATATACTGCATGTACTTTGCTCAACTGTGAATATAAAGCAGGCAATGCCTGTTGAATGGGCGATGCCTTTGGGTTGCTTTCAAAATAATTGATGATGGAAATGGCTTTTGAAAGGTCTTTTCCGGCTATCGCTGCCAGCAATTCAAAAACATTGTATTCTTTGCTGATACCGATATACTTTTCAATGTCATCTTCATCAATTTCCTTTTTCCCGGACAGGTTCAGGGAAAGCTTTTCAATCTCATTCGCAATACGGCTGAGGTCGTTGCCGATATGTTCTTCCAGCAGGCTGATGGCTTTGGGTTTCATGGACAGGCCCCTCGATTTCACAAACCCTGCTATCCAATCATGCATTTTATCTTCCCGTACTTTGGGTGAATGGAGGTATTCAGCATGCTTGCTCACCAGCTTGTACAATTTCTTACGCTTGTCGAGTGTTTTGGATTTAAACCCTACAACAAAAATGGTAGAAGCGAGCGGTGCTTCAAAATATGGTTCCAGCTTATCGATATCATCCATCAATTGCGCCTCTTTAAGCAACACTACCTGCTTATCGGCAAACATGGGATATCTTTTGCAGGCATTGATAACAGAAGCCCAATTGGCGTCTTTTCCGTAAAAAACCGTCAGGTTGAAAGCTGCTTCAGATTCAGGAAGTATTTGATGCTCTGCATAGTTCATCAGCATATCAATATAATAGTCCTCTTCCCCTTCAAACCAGTATAACGGTTTAAATTCCCTTTTCTTCCAGTTGCTGATGATTTTTTCCGCACTCATGTCGTTTAATTACTGCTTGCCTGTAAGGTTGATAAATAATTGTAAAATAGTCATAACACGGTATGGTTTATGATAACTTTACAGTGGTTTTATATTTATCCCGGCAAATATCCGTCTTAATGCGATAAGCTGTATGGGTTATCCGGATAAGTTTAATAATTTTACGATAAACCTATATACTATGGCTTTTCAAAATTTTCCTGAAAAAGATCAGTCAACATCTGAAATGGCTGCAGAAAAAAAAGGAAATGGATTCAGGGGCATACTTACTGCCGTTCTCGTAATTGCCTTACTGGCAACCTGGGGATATATCATTTGGGATAAAAACCGCCAAAAAGGCCTTGATACAACCAATCAGAACCTGATTGCCTCTACGTCGGCCCAGCGTGACGAGTTGCAGAAGGAACTGGAAGAAGCTACCATGCGGTACGACATCTTAAAGACGTCCAACTCAAAAAAAGACAGCACGATCACAGCAAAAGACAGGGAGATTGATGAGAAAAAGTCGCGTATCGCATCATTGCTGTCAAAAACAAATGCCACCGAATCTGAACTCCGGCAAGCAAGGAACCTGATTTCTTCCCTTAAGGGAGATATTGAAGGCTACCGCCAGCAGATTGAGTCTCTTAAGGGCGAGAACCTGCAATTATCCAATGAAAAAGCGGCCATTACGGAGGAACGAAACCTTGCCCGCCAAAACTACGATTCGGCCAGAAGCGTTATCAGGGGTAAAGAAGACATAATCAATGTGGGATCTACCCTTCATGCTTCCAATTTCAATATTACCGGGATTGATGAAAAAAGAAGCGGAAAAGAGAAAGAAACATCCACTGCTAAGAAAGTTGATAAACTCAGGATATCATTCGACCTGGATGAAAATCTTATCGCTGAATCCGGCAAAAAAGACATCTATGTTTGTATTACCGCTCCTGATGGCACACCGGTTGCTGTGGAGGCGCTTGGTTCCGGCAAATTCAGCACCCGCGAAGGGCTGGAAAAAATTTATACGCAGAAAATAGAAATCAGCTATACACAGAATAAACGGCAGACGATCAGTTTCGACTGGAAGCAGAATTCCAGTTTCAGCATTGGCACTTACAAGATAGAAGTGTATAATAACGGCTTCAAGGTTGGTGAAGCGCTAAGACCACTGAAGAAAGGCGGCCTTTTCGGATAAACCGGAAAAACCTATAAAGTAGTTAACCCTTACCGTTAGAATAATGCCCTTACGGAAGCCCTGCCGGTATGAACCGTTTTTGCATTACCGGGCTTACGCCCTTCATACTGCAGGTTCATTTCAATGTTTCCGGCAATACGCTTGGTAAAATCAATGTTCCACAGGTAATTTTTACCGGGCAGTAAGCCATCAAGCAAGATATACCCAACCGTGGTATTGGCTGCGCCCGGATAAGAAATAAAACGTATCTGGTTATAGGTAAATTTTGCGGCAATGCTGCTGTTAGAAAGGATGTTGTATTTTAAGTCAAGTGTAACAGCATGATTGGAAGACCTGTCCATGGAATCTATCCTGTTCTTTTTTTCAGAGTAGGAATACCCTGCCGACACCCTCACATTCGATTTGTATACATACGTGATATTGGGTTCCAGGGAATGCTGCATGATATCATAATTCCTGTTATCAAACTTAACGGCGCCGGTAGCCAGTTCGTTCCTAACCTGTTTAAGGATCACCTGGCTTACAAAATTCCTGTTCAGGTTCACACGAACGCGGCCCATCAGCGTACGCAGGTTGCGGCTTTCCTGCCCATAAGCGAGTAATGCCTTGGAGGATGATTTGCTGTGGGTAACTTCAAATCCCCATTTGGTGCTGATACGATTGTAAAAAAAAGTATTTGAAAAATAGGAATTCAATGAAATCATAGACGTATCCTGCAATGCCTGGCTGAACGGGTTGTAGAGGAATCGTCCATCCGCCAGGTTTTTCCTGCTTATCTGTAAGGCTGAAGCCGTACTTGACCTTGATAAAAATTTTCGGATACCCTTTGCTGTTCGCGCCTTAATAAGCGCTTTTGGATCCAGTTCTATGCTGTAGTTGAATTGCAGATAATTTGCTTTCACATATTCGTTGCCCGGTGTATATACACGTATGTATTTTTTCTGGTCCTGGAAAACGGCTATTTCAAATTCATTCAATTCCGGTATACCGTTGCCATTATAGTCTATCCAGGTATATAAACCCTGCCCTGCCGGCACTTCCACATAAGTATATTCCCTTTTCTGTTCCTGTCCTGAACCGATCTCATACAGGAAATTACCGTTGAAAAAGCCTTTCAGTGCATTCAGGTAGTACTCGGCCCTGCCCAGCAGGTTTTCATCTGCTTTCTGTTTACTGATAGATTGTTCCGTTACCTGCAGCATGCGGTAAGTAATATTCAGTTTCAACTGGTGGTTTTCATTTTTCAATAGTTCTGTGAAGAATTGTATGTTGTTGCTCTTATCTGCCTGCTTCAGTTTGTTCTGCAGGGGAAGGCGGTCGTTGCGGTGGAAATAACTGATGCCCCAACGGTTTAGTTTCGCTTCATCAGACTTCAGGTACAACTCATAAATATCAAAAATGAAACTGCCGGCGGTGAGGCTGTCGTTTATTTTGCTAATAAGCCTGTTATTCTCGCCGGTGTATTTGAATCCAAGCTGCATCATCCTCATATTTTTCAGCTCTTTCTTTATATCAACGAGCGGACGGAAAAAATATCCCCGCTGGCGGCTGCTTGATAAATGCAGCAAGTTAACCGTTGCCGTTAGTTTCCATCCCTTCAGTGAACTGTAATGGTCTAGCATGTGCCGGAATCCGCTATAGTCGGCATTGCGGTTATAATGGGTAATGCCATATCCCAACCGGTTACCGTTGTTTCCCTGTACCCGGAAAGATGCATTGGCAATATGCTCATCAGCGGCCGCTTCATCAAATGACAGGCTCCAGTCGCGCAGGAATTCCACATTCCGAAGCCTTTCCAATGGTTTGAAACGCCTGCTCACATATTCATATCCTGCAGCCGTATGCAGCATAACTTGTTTCCCGAACAGCTTCGCTTTCCTGTTATCGTCGGAAAAACTCATCTTTGCGGCCAGCCCGTTATCATCAGATTTGTCTTTAGATGAAAATAGGTTCACATCATAAATGCTCATGGCTATTTCCGTTTTCAGTTTGGTCTGTTCAGAAAAATGATAATCGGCCCCCAGCGAAAAAACCTGCAGTTTCTTTGGTGTAACCAGTAATGTAACGGGTTCCCAGTCGCCCTGTTTTGCATTAACTGCATCGGGTGCCACCCATAGATCGGCCTTACCGTTCGTGGCATTTATGAGCTGCCTGTAATTGCCTTTACCGGGGCCGAGATAGGTAAATGACAGGCTGTACAAGGTATCGGCCGGGTTTGCCGACAAAACAAAAATGGAATCATGCATACTGGTATTATACACGGTATCTATCTTTTTGTATAAAATCCTGCCAAGTGCAAACGTATCCCTTACTGCGTTAACATAATATGCCGTTGATATGGAATCACCGATCGTTGACAGGTATTGCTTTTGCTTTGCATCCAGCACCTGGTCGATGGATGAATTACGGGCGTCCATGTTAGAATAAAAAGCGGCGTTGAGGAAGAACCTGTTGGAGAAGTTCATCTCATTACTGGCGTAAATCTGCGAATTAAGGAAATTCCGGTCGGCATATTCAAATTCAACCTGAATGCGCCGGTCCTTGGTGATTTGTCGTTTAGGCGTAAACGTAAGTTCTGCCGTATTGTAATTGATCACATAATCCTGGTCTTCCCCCCGCTGCAGCAGTTCGCCGTCTATGAAAACCCTTTCTGTACCGGCCAGCACCACAAAATACAATTCATTGTTTGCAGCGCGCAGCCGGTAAGGCCCCTGGTTCCCTTCCAGCGGTGTTAGGATGTTTCTGTTGAATTTCCCCTTGGCAACAGCACCAGTGGCAAGGAAACTGTTTTTCGTATGCTTGCCTATCCTGTTATCTGTGATGAAAGAAACGCCCTGCAGCCTTTTATAAAACCTGGTAAAATAGTTCCTGCTTTCCCGGATATCTATATCGCCGAAATTGGCCTGCCAGCCTTTTTTCTTCACCTGCAGGTAGATGCGGTCAAAATCCCGCAGGTCCTGTGTATTTCCTTCCGGTTGTATGGGAATGTTATTGTCTGTAATGGCAGCAGTAAGTTCCAGGCTGTCGCCAATAAAGCCGCTTAACTGCAGGTTCATGGTTGAATTAACCACGGCATCCTGGCTGTTGCCGAATGAAATAGCCCTGCCAATGCTGCCTTCAGACTGGATATTTCCGAAATCAACAAACGGGTTTGCCTGTTTAATGGCAGCTCTAACCGTTTTTGGTTTTTCGGCCAGGAAATTATTACGGATGCTGTCGTAATTATACCGTTGCCATATTGCATTGAGTTTTATTGGGAACGCCCGGTAGATAATCAACACAGTGTCTGCCGGGGGTTTAGCAAGCCAATGCAGTACGGCATTCACTTCATCAATCCTGTAATATGAAACCGGAATATCCTGTATGAAAAAGGTATTGGGTGCAATACTGGTTGTATCAACCTGCTGGTAAGGTATGGAAACCCTGATTACTTTCTTCCTGAGGTTGCTGCCCGGTGCAGGTTTAACCTGGGCCTGCAGGGTATGCATAACCGTTAAAGCCAACACTAGTAAATATATTCTCTGGGGTTTCAACTATTGAAAATAAGGGGTTGATTAAAATTAATGCAAATAAGGCACCGTACATGATAAAGATGCTTTATTATGCGTTAATGCTGCAAAAAAAACCTCCTGTTACCAGGAGGTTAGTATAACTTTTTAGTGGGAAAATTATTGTTCCTCTGTTCCTAAACCGGCTTTCAGGTATTCGGAGTTTAGTTTTGCGATATAAGAAACGGAAATACCTTTCGGGCATTCAGCTTCACAGGCATAGGTATTTGTACAATTTCCAAATCCTTCCTTATCCATCTGTGCCACCATATTCAGCGCCCTTGATTCACGTTCAGGCGCTCCCTGCGGCAATAAAGCAAGCTGCGACACTTTAGCGCCAACAAACAACATAGCGCTGCCGTTCTTACAGGTGGCTACACAGGCACCACAACCGATACAGGCTGCCGCATTAAAAGCAGCATCTGCATTTTTCTTATCAACCGGAATATTATTGGCATCCTGGGCATTACCGGTATCCACGCTGATATATCCGCCGGCCTGTATGATCCGGTCGAATGCAGAACGGTCTACTACCAAATCTTTTATTACGGGGAAAGCCTTGCTTCGCCAGGGTTCTACCACAATGGTATCACCGTTTTTGAATGCACGCATATGGAGTTGGCAGGTTGTATTTTTTTGCCATGGCCCGTGTGCCTGCCCGTTAATATACATGCTGCAGGCACCGCAAATACCTTCCCGGCAGTCGTGGTCAAAAGCGATTGGTTCTTTTCCTTCCCGGATCAGGTTTTCATTTAATACATCAAACATCTCCAGGAAACTCATCTCAGAAGAGATATCTTTTACATTGAAAGTATCAAATTGCCCTTTACTGTTACCATTTTTCTGGCGCCACACTTTAAGCGTCAGGTTCATGTTGTAGTGTTCCATAAATCCAATTTGTCAATTTTATGATGGGGGAATCAAGCTGCTGAATTTGCCTGCATCCAGGCCATTCCCCTTTTATTTATAGCTCCTTTGTGTTGGTTTTACAATTTCAAAATTCAATGCTTCCTTATGTAATTCCCATTCACCATCTGTTTTCAGTTCCCATGCAGACACATAACTGAAGGCATCATCATTTCTTTGTGCTTCGCCATCCTCTGTCTGGCTTTCTTCCCTGAAATGCCCACCGCAGCTTTCTTTCCTGTTTAGAGCGTCCAGGCACATCAGTTCTCCCAGCTCTATGAAATCAGCTACCCTGCCTGCCTTATCAAGTTCCGGGTTAAGTTCATCAATATCACCCGGAATGAATACATCTTTCCAGAATTCATCTTTCAATTGCCTTATTTCTTCAATGGCCTGCTTCAATCCGGATTCATTCCTTGCCATTCCGCATTTGTCCCACATGATTTTTCCCAGACGCTTATGAAAACTTTCAACCGATTGTTTCCCTTTTATTCCCATCAGCCTGACCAGCCTGTCGTTCACCGCTTTTTCCGTTTCTGCAAAAGCGGGGTGGCTGGTTGGTATAGAAGCGGTTCTGATATCATCAGCCAGGTAATTTCCCAAGGTATACGGAATTACGAAATAACCATCAGCAAGGCCCTGCATGAGTGCAGAAGCGCCCAGCCTGTTGGCACCGTGGTCGCTGAAATTGGCTTCACCCAGGGCATACAGGCCCGGAATGGTAGTTTGTAACTCATAATCTACCCATAATCCGCCCATGGTATAATGCACCGCCGGATAAATACGCATGGGCATTTCGTATGGATTTTCACCGGTAATCTTTTCATACATTTCAAACAGGTTACCGTATTTTTCTTCCACCACTTTTTTCCCCAGGCTGTAAATTGTTTTATCATCAGGGTTCTCCAGTCCTGTTTTACCGGCTTCTATCTTACCATACCTGATGATAGCGTCTTTAAAATCGAGGTAAACGGCCATTTTGGTTGTACCAACGCCATACCCTTCATCGCATCTTTCTTTAGCCGCCCTGGAAGCTACATCCCGCGGTACCAGGTTACCAAATGCCGGGTATCTCCTTTCCAGGTAATAATCCCTTTCTTCCTCCGGTATATCAACGGCTTTCCTGGTTTCACCTTTCTTTTTGGGAACCCAAATCCTTCCATCGTTACGCAGGCTTTCACTCATGAGCGTTAGTTTGCTCTGGTGATCGCCGCTAACAGGTATGCAGGTTGGATGTATCTGTGTAAAGCAGGGGTTGCCGAAAAAGGCGCCTTTCTTATGAGCTTTCCATGCTGCCGTAACGTTGCTGCCCATGGCATTCGTACTCAGGTAGAATACATTACCATAACCGCCGGAGCATAACAGTACTGCATGTCCGAAATGCCTTTCCAGTTTTCCATTCACGAGGTCGCGGGCAATAATGCCTCTTGCCTTTCCGTCAATCATCACCACATCCAGCATTTCGTGCCTGGCATACATTTTCACATTTCCCAAAGCCACCTGCCTTTCCAGGGCGCTATAGGCCCCCAGCAACAACTGCTGGCCGGTTTGTCCTGCTGCGTAGAAAGTCCGCTGCACCTGTGTGCCGCCAAATGAACGGTTACTGAGTAAACCGCCATATTCCCTTGCAAAAGGTACGCCCTGTGCCACGCACTGGTCAATGATGGCAGAACTTACTTCAGCCAGCCGGTGTACATTGGCTTCCCTTGCCCGGTAATCACCGCCTT
>CALKVC010000155.1 GCA_937996595.1 uncultured Chitinophagaceae bacterium | reverse complement strand
CATACGATGGCGGTTTTTCCGGAGAGGTTCAGGTTCATGATCAGGTATATTTATGTAAATCTGTTTCCAGGTAAAATTAAGATACTTTAATTACCCGCAGTCTGTTAACAGCAAAGGTTTATTCTGCCTTATGAGCTTCCATATCAATTTCAATCAACTGGCCCTTGATGGCAAGCCCCTTTACTTCCAGCCAGGTGCCGGTAGGGAATTGCTTCTTATAAATCGTATTCCTGAACCCGGATACTTTTATGAATTCTTCCATATTGGTTGTGTAAACATTCTCCACAATGACATCGTCAAAAGTAAAGCCATAATGTTTCAGGATTTTTTCCAGGTCGCTGTAACAGTTTTTCATCTGTTGTTCCATGCTGTCAGGCGCCACAATCACACCATTATCATCCATACTAACGGCTCCGGATATCTTAAGGTCGTTGCCAATACGAACGGCATGTGAATATCCATATTCCTTTTCCAGTTTTGGCCGCAGGAGGAAATAATCGGCAGTTTCTTTTTGTTTACTTTCCGGTTTTACCGCTTCGGTAGGTTGCGTGTTTGATTCGGTATTACAGGAAATAAGCCAGAAGCTGGTGATTACAATAAATCTGATAATGATGGAAATGTTATTCATGACAGTTTTTTAATTAATTAAAACAGATCGGTAAAGTATTACCAATCACTTAAATAGCGTTAATGGGTATTTTTTAAATATAAGTACTTTTCTTAAAAAGAAGGACAATTAAAAAGGGACTTTCTATTCTTTTAAAGTGGGGTCAACTGAATTATTGATCAATCAAGGCCACCTTGGTAAAAATTAAGTATGCTGAAAGGGTTATACGATGAATCAGTGGCATGACTGTTCGCTATTTAATCTTGTGCATCCGGCTTGTGGGGAAAATAAAGCCTTTACGCAACATCATTGAATGCTTGATGCATCCGGGGTATACACTAAGCCGGGCGGTTCCAATAACAGGCACTTAGACTTACCGGGACACTAAAAGTTTAAGGCAGGGGCCTGCAATGGAAACCGTAATATACATGTCCGCAAACTGCTCCATCAAAATCAGCGATATCAGGCAGGTGGCCCCATTTGCGGAAGCCGTTTTTTTTCAACAGCTTGATACTGTTCTCGTTTTTATCCAGTACAATGGCAATGATTGTCCGGTATTCCAAACGGGTGCTTTCTGTCACAGCTTTAGCCAGCAGGCTGCTTCCGATTCCCTGCCGCTTATAAGCAGGATGCACATAATAACTAACTTCTACGGTTAAACGCAAAGCTTTTCTTCCTTCCCGGTACGGGCTGATGCTAACCCAGCCGGCAACCGTATCATGTATCTTATAAACAAAAACCGGGTATTTTTCCGGTATATGGCTGTTGAACCAGCCTTTCCGCCTTTTCCAGTTGAAGGGAACCGTATCAGCCGTTTCAAATGTTGATGAAATGGCATAGTTATAAATGCCTGTTATGGCTTCCAGGTCATTGATGGTTGCCAGGCATATAAGATGCCCTTTTTTCATATATGCTTTTAGAGGAAATGATGTATTCCTTTGCTTGATTAATAATGAGTGCAATGCTTTATCACACCTAAGTTAATCATTTACCGTTGAAAGGTATACCAGGCGGCTATTAACCGTGAGCAAATATTCCATTGCTGCCAATACTCCAAATGGATTACTGATGCGGTAATCCGGATATTTTTAAGGTATGCCGGCTGATGAAGTCACCATGTTTAACTGGTAGCACCGGAATGGATTATTTTCATTTTCTGATATGTCCCGGATGGCAGGGTTTGCCTGATAGTAATGTATTTACCTGTTGTATGCTTCCATGAATTACAGAAACAGGTTTAAAGCAATGTTAAGTAATCTGTAATTGATTTGAGAAAAGCCAGTTAGCCAACTGGTTACCTTTTTTTTCTGAAAAGGGGAAATGATGAAAATATACTTTGAAATACAAAGTGCTTTTATTATCTTTGTGTTGTCATTATAAAAATGGATAAATCATGATCATGTTAAAACAAAATGCCCGGCTGGCAATTATATTTTGCATAATAGTGGTTTTACTCCTGGTGCCATTGATAGCCATGCTATTTACCAGCGAGGTCAACTGGAGTATATTCGACTTCCTGGTAGCCGGTACCTTATTACTCGGCACCGGACTGGCCTGCGAACTGGTGCTAAGGAAAGTGAAAATCTCCGGGTACCGGATAGCCATATGTTTATTTATAGTAGCCATACTTATGCTGGTTTGGGCAGAACTGGCAGTTGGGATATTCGGAACTCCTTTTGCAGGTAATTAAGTAACAGGGTAGGGTTACAACACTGTAATGCAGGTATGGTATTTAAGAGCATCGCTTATTCCATATCCTGCTTTTCTATGCAGCGATACTTTTCTCTATGGCATGTTGGTGATGCTGAACATGGTAAATACAGAATAACAGCATTTCCCTTAAAGTAAGCTTTCCAAGTAAGGGATGAGGTAAAACATAAGTATCAAGCTCGGATTCAGAAAACCGGGCTGTTTTTTTATTCAATGTTATAATTTCATCTGTCAGCACTTGTATCAGTTTTTCCTTTCTTTCCAACCCCACCCGTTTTGGAACAAAGGGAGCAGGTGCTTTTCCGCCTTTGGCCAGTTTGTCAAGGTATTTGTTCACCAGGTCATCATAATTTCTGCCGGTCCTGTTAGATTTTCCCCAGATCAACTGAAGCAGGAATTTTGGGAAACTAAAAGCCAGCCTTACCGGCTTTACACTAAGATAGATATGTTCCAGTTGCTGGCCGGCAGACCATTTACCCGGTTCATTTTGTAAAAATGCATCCCCGGAAATAGATGAAATATAGTGCGTGAATTGCCGGTGCTTCTCTGTTAATTCAATGCTGATTTTTTGCTTATCCATAAAATGCCATTTAGCATGCAACCCTTCAGCAACACATAGTATTTCAATACAACCGCATCACTATTTATTTTTTACCGGGTATACGCTTTTATAACTGTGCTTTATAGCGTTCGTCAAAATCTATCATCCATTCTATGCCGTATTTGTCCCTGAACATGCCGAAATAAGAACCCCAGGGGCTGTCTCCAATAGGCATTTCTATTTGCCCGCCTGCTGAAAGGCCATTGAATATCCTGTCTGCTTCATCCCTGCTTTCAGCACTGATTGAAATTTTACTCCTGTTCTCATTTTCATTGTGTTTACCCATAAATTCAGGTGTGTCGCTTCCCATTAACACGCTGTGCTTCCCAATGGGCAAAGCAATATGCATGATCTTATCTGCTTCATTTTCTGAAATAGGAAGGCCTTCCATTGGCATATCCCTGAATCGGGTTACCCGGGCGAATGTTCCGCCAAAAACTGATTGGTAAAATGAAAAAGCTTCTTCAGCGTTTCCATTGAAATGGATGTAAGGATTTATTAGTGCCATGTCATTTTTATTGATGATTGATAAATTGGTTTGTTTATACGTTTGGCTCACCTGTTGGAAATTTTGACATATCCATATAGAAAATTTCCCAGGTATGCCCGTCAAAATCTTCAATGGTACGCATTTGCATGAATCCGTAATCCTTCATGTCGTTGGGTTCGGTTCCCCCTGCAGCAAGGCCATTTGATACAATACGGTTTACTTCGTCTACACTCTCTACAGCTAATGAAAATATACCAGCCAGTTTCGATTTTGTATCAGCAATCGGTTTTGTTGTGAAGCTTGAAAATTTTTCGTGATTCAATATCATCACAAAAATATGCTCACTCCAAACCATGCATTTTGCTGTATCATCAGAAAATTGCGGGTTATTGGTAAATCCCAGGGCGGCATAAAAATCCATAGATTTTTTAAGGTCTGACACTGCCAGGTTAATAAAAACTTGTCTTGCCATTTATATGTCGTTTAAATAGATAGATAGTAAATATCCTGAAAAATGTTTGAAGGGGAAAGCCGTTTATATAAAATAATCAGCTTTTTGGTATATTAATCCGGAAGGTTATAGTCATCTTTCATATATAAAAAGGCATGCTAATTTTTTAACTCCAGCACTTTTTCCGAATCAATCCGTATCAGTGTATAAACGATCGTATTTGTTATTAGTTCTATAAAACCATGCGGCGTGTTAGGCGGAATTACAACCACATCGCCCGGACCAACTTCGTACTGCGTACCGCCGTTAATTTTTTTACCGGTAGAACTGGGGCCAGTTATTTTTTTTACAATAGCACTGCCGGCCGGAATCTGCACAGGAGAATCAAGGGTGCCTCCCACCAGTAAGATACCGGAACCTTCAACAATGTGGTAAACCTCTGTAACAACATCATGAATAATGGCGTCTGCCGGTGTTTTGTCATTTATTTTTGACCGGCTAACAACAGAAACGCCCACCTGGTATTTATCCTCAATAGAAACTACTTTAAGAACTGAATCAGCAACAACAAGTCCCTTACCGCTTATTGCCGCAGCATTAATTGCCTGCGATTTTACAATGGTAGCTTTTCCGGTATTGTTACCGGGAATTTGGGCTGCTGATAATTTTGAATAAGCCAATAATAATATGACCAGTGAGAAACGGGAAAGCTTTTTCATGAAATGAGTTTTAATAAATCGTATTTATATGATCTGCTTATACAGGATATCCTTTTGCGGTTTTAATATAATAAACCATGTTATTGAAACCGGTTTGCGGCAGCAGGGATGCCTTGTATGCATCCTATTATCAGGTTTTATCAGCTTCCCCACCTGGTTTTTTGTACCCGATTAATCCAAACATCATCACCAGTGCCGTTAACAGGATTACCTGTATTATCAGGGATTTGTCAATAATCGGTATTTGTTGTACCAATGGAATGGAAAGAAAAAGCAAAATCGTTATCAATCCCCTGGGAGCAATAAATAATAAAGGCATTACCGGTACCCTGAAAATGGCCAGGGTGATAAATCGCAATAAAAAAACAGATCCGGTGATGGCTAATGCCAGGTAAATGGTATCAACATTCATTACTTCTTTTGTTTCAATTAAAAAGCCAAACAAAATGAAAAACATGGCCCTCACCAGGAAGGCTAATTCTGTTGTTATTTCCCTGAACCGGTGAACGTCTTTGCTGAAATTGACCGGGTGAAATTTTTGGATGAAGCTGATATGCCTTAGTTCATCAATATTTCCTAAGAACAGGCCAAAAATGAGAATGAAAATCAACCCGGGCAGGTGATATAATTTTGAAATACCATAAATTAATACCACAAAGATGATCATGGGTATAAATTTGATATGATGTTTGATCTTGTTAAGGAACCCGGCTAATAATAGCGTTGCTATGAATGAAATAACCAACATCAAAATCATCTCTATGCTGAATTTTCCAAATGATGAGGAACCGATATTGTCGTTTAGCGTGATGAAATTGAAGAATATCACCCCGAAAATATCGGACAGGCTGCTTTCGTAAGTAATAAATTCTTTTTGCCCGGTTAACAGATGTTTGGCGCTGGGAATGGCAATGGCACTGCTGATTATGGTTAACGGGATGGCATTTGCCAGGGCTATCTTAAAAGGTATTTGTGCTGCATAATTAAGGTAATAGGCTAATCCAAAACTGCCTGCCATCAATGGGATCAGCGCCACTAAGGATGATTTTAGGATTAAAGGCAGTTTTTGTTTGTTGGCTTCTAATTCCAGCGAACCTTCCAGTACAATAAGGATGAGCCCGATGGTGCCAAATACGGGTAAAACAGGCTCCAGGTTTACCGTATGTATATTTAATGAACCTGTAATCACTTTTACAGTAAAACCTAAAAGAAGCAACAGGATTACAGAAGGTATTTTAGTTTTGGAAGATGTAAGGTCAAACAAATAAGCGATTAAGACCAAAACACAGAGGAATATGATAATGGATGTTGTCATTAAAAATGCTGAAAAATGGGATTAAAAAAGTTATTGAATGGTCTGCTTTAACCGGGCATTAATCCCTGCAGGCACATTCATGATGCTCGTTTATGTACTTAATGGTAGCCAAACATAATTTTTCAAGTACCGTAAGGTCAATGTCTGATAATTTTTTAAAATAAATACAGGCTTTCCCCATTGTATACTTTCCCAGTTTGTCAAGCAGTTTTTTATTGTCATTTCCCGGAGCCGAAACATATAGGGAGAATTCAGCTTTTCTCGGCGAAAAACCTATCAGCATGGAATCTCCTTCATGCCCGCTGGCATACTTGTAATGATAACTGCCAAACCCAATCATGGTAGGCCCCCACATTTTTGGTTCAAAACCCGACCATTGGCTCATCAGTTCAATAAGCCTGTAACTGTCTTGTTTTTTCTGTTCGTTATCAACAAATGATTGGATAAAGTCAGATACATTAACAGCCGTTTCAGCCGTTTTTGTTTTTGCAGCCATAGAGCATGTGTTGTTTAATATTTTCTATACGGAAAATACGAAATCTTTACTTTAAAATAACTAAATCTGGCGGGTACTTCTGCAGGGTAACCGGAAAATAAGATACAATTGGTAATCCGCTTCATGAAAATGATGGCTGCCCATCTAGGGTAATTGCACATCAACCATACCGGGATGGCTTACTGCATTTTACCTGGTTATCCAGATGGTATCAACAAAGCCGCTTTCAAACAGGCTGAATTCCTTTTTGAAAACATAGTATGTATCAGTGACGGCAATGATCTCAAAGGTATAGGAAGGCGGGTTGCCCGTGTTTTGGATATTGCCATAATCACTCTTTAATAACGTGAGGGTATAGGTGCAATCATTTTTCCATGTAATCTTCCATTCAGATGAGAGCCCCGATGGCTGCTCCGTTTCTGTTTGCGTGGAATCATTCCTTAAGAAGATGAATTCCCTGGAACCTTTTCTGTCATGATACGCAAAGCGTCCCTGCCGGAATTTTTTACAATCACCGGAAGCTGCGGAGCTGCATGAAAGGTTTGAGATAAGGTATAGAACCATAGTAGTAAATATGACAGCTCGCATGCGATATTATTTTATCTGATCAATCAGTTGGTTTTTCATTTTGCCAGTCATATGCAGGCGGTACCGTGTGTACCCCGCGATGCAGTAGCAAGAAGTTTAAGCCCCAGGCGCTTAACAGCGGTACAAGCAGGATACAGAAATAGACGAAGTATGATACGTTTACAACAGGTTGTGGCACCGCTTGCACCAGGATTCCGTTGCCTATGGGGCCTTGTGAAAACAGAAATCCCTGGGTGATGTTCCAGCCCAGGTGTATGGCGCAGGGGATGTACAGGGAATAGGTTTTAACGTATCCATAAGCATACAACATTCCCATGATGCCGGTTAATAAGAATGTGATGGCCATTTGAGTGATATTCCCAAATACTTCCTGTGAAAACCAGTGATACATGCCAAAGGCAATGGAAGAGAGGATCATGGCTTTAATTGCACCGATTTTCCTGATAAGAATATAAAATAATACGCCCCGGAAAATGAGTTCTTCAAACAATACCGACTTTATATTCCACCAAAAACCTTCCAGTACCAGCGCAGCGCTCAATGACGGGTTTAATTGCCAGGTCTCTTTGCCAAAATACATCCGTAACAGGAAGCCGGAAGCACAGCAAGCGGCAGTAAGGAAAAAGAAAAGGATGAAATGGAGCAACCGCCTTTTTGTTGGACGGAAACCCAAAACCGACAAATTTCCTTTTTCATAAAGCCATATGATTAACCAGGAAATAGCTAATTGAACAATGATGCCTGCCATAGACCTGTTGCCTGTTTAATGTGAAGAATAATTTTAGTAACTGCTTCCTGCCAAACTTCTTTAAAGGAACAAATATTTTCTGAAAGCGCCAAGTTGGCTCCCTGTATGTAGGATAATATTAAAACTGTTTGTAAAAGTAATTTATAACCTTGTTTGTTCAGGATTGAAGGAGTGGAAGCATCCATCAGTTCCGGGCGGTTACAGGAATAAACGTATCAGCCCGGCTTCTTAGAAAAGCCATCAGGAAAAAGTATTGTTAACAGAACGAATATCAGTAAAAAATTAAACTCTATCCCGTTTCTTCCGCCTCCAACAACATACCAGCCTTCTTTTAAATGAACCATGAATATACCGGTTACTAAAATAAATATGGTTATAATACCGGCTGGCTTTATAAACCTGTTTAACAGGAATAAAACGGCACAGATTACATGCGAAAGTTTTATCGCCCAGGCCAACGGCACACCTACCGGCGAAAACCCGGTTTCATTCAAATAGAATTTCCCGAATTCATAAATGCCGTTATTGAACATACCGGGAACACTGTGCATGATTAAAATGACAGCTACCGCAAAGCGAAGGAGAAATGTCTTTTCAAATATTCTCATTTGTATACGTTTATTAAGCCTGAAATAAATAATCCGGAAAAAACTATCCTGTCAAATACTTTAAACAATCACATAACGGCAAACACAATAAGCCATATTTACTAAATCGGCAACTGCCAGTAAGGCCATATCAGCAACCATTAGTTTATGATATGACAGCTAATTTTCTGAATTGCTGCAAAGAACTTTTAAAATTACCGGTATACTTTTTAATGTTAACTTCACTATATGCTGTGTAAGTATCATTGTATGCTATCTGTGTAGAGATAAGAAACTGCATTTTATATCAATTGATCATAAAACCAAATAACGGTTAACATGAATCGCTGGTATTAATGCCATGCAGTGGGCAGATTTTGTTAATTTCGTAGCAAGTACGGTTCTTGACGGGAATAATAAGCATAACTTATAATGGAACCGGTTATTACAATAACATATGAAAAATACGATTTTACTGTTTGTTATAATGTCCGTATTCTTAGGCTGTTCAAACAAAGGTGAACAATTACCAGATTTCAGCCTCAAAACACTGGATGGTAAGGCTATTACGGAGAAAGACCTGGCCGGCAAAACCACCGTTATCAATGTATGGGCAACCTGGTGCGGCAATTGCCTGAATGAAATGGATGACCTGAATGCGCTGGTTGCTAAATATGAAAGCGATACCAGTGTAGTGTTCCTGGCATTAGCAGATGAGGAACCATCAGCAATACAGGCTTTCTTAAAACGGAGACCATTCAATTATATCCAGATACCTGATGGCTCAGTTTTAACGGATGTAATAAAAACACGGTGGGTAAAAACATATCCGCAACATATTGTTTTGGATAAGGATTTGAAAATAACCTATGAATCTACCGGCGAACTGCAGGATGCTGTTGCTGTATTGAGTAAGGAAATTGATAAATTGCGAACAAAATGACAGGGTTGACTAAAGGCAACCATTTTTTTAACTGACGAGAAAACAAGTGCACAATAATAAAATGGTAAATCCCCGGCTAAGCCTGTACGACTCCATTGAACTGGTGAATGCCGACCATTGGAACCAAATAGTTGGAAACAAAAGGATTTACTTATCCATTCCTTATTTAACAGCCCTGGAGAAAGCCCTGGATGGAAACATTGACTTCAGGTATACAATTTTTTACAACGATGAACTGCAGCCCATAGCCGTGTCGTACGTACAGATACTTCATTTTGTAGATAAAGGCCAGAAGTATACCGATTACTTTTGCCAGCTGGGCGAAAAAATAAAAAACAAATGGTTATGGGGAGGCAATCCGCGGGTGTTGACCTGCGGGAATGTGTTTGCCTGTGGTGAAAACGGATTTGCTTACCTGGACAGCATCCCGCCAAAGGAAGCTTTCCAGATGCTGGCACTTAGTCTGAAGCGTATTTCTTTGGAAAAAGAAAAGAACGGGCGTATCTCCATCGGTCTGGTGAAGGAGTTTTGGCCCGAATCAACGGCCGGTGCCGATTATCTGATCAACAGCCACTATAAAGGATTCTTTATAGATGTAAACATGGTGCTTTACCTGTTACCGGCATGGAAAAATATGGATGCTTACCTGGATATGATGACAACAAAGTTCAGGACCAAGGCAAAAAGTGTATATAAAAAATCAGCTGCATTACAGGTAAAGGATTTAGAACTGAAACAAATAATAGAACACAAAGAACGTATTGAACAACTTTACCTGGAAGTGCTTGATAAAGCCGAATTTAAATTTGGTGAATTGAACGGGCAGGCATTTGTCAATTTCAAACAAAGCCTTCATGATAAATTTGTTTTCAAAGCCTATTTTCTTGATGGGCAAATGGTTGGGTTCAGCACGCTGTTCTTATGCAACCCGATAGGGGATGCCAATTATATTGGATTAGATTACAGGCACAATAAAACACATGCGGTGTACCAGCGGATGTTGTACGACCTGGTTGATGCTGCCATCAGGGAACGGCTAACCGAATTGCGACTGGGCCGCACGGCTGAAACGATTAAGAGCAGCATCGGGGCAAATCCGGTACATATGAAATTATATGCCCGGCATCGCAACGGGCTTTCCAATAAGATTATAGGGCCGCTGATATCCTCCATTTCCCCGGGAATATATGAATTACGTCCGCCTTTTAAAAAAGAACAGCTTTAAAGAATGGATTCTGTAACGCAAATAGTATTGGGTGCGGCAGTTGGTGAAGCCATTCTTGGCCGGAAGGTTGGCAACAAAGCAATTTTATGGGGTGCAATAGCAGGCACCATTCCTGACCTGGATGTGCTCGCTAATTTATTCGTAGACGAATTGACAGCAACCGAAATGCATCGTGGTTTCAGCCATTCATTGCTGTTCTCGTTACTGTTGGCGCCTTTGCTTGGATGGTTGGCTTCACGCATACATAAAAAAGAAGGCGTTGGCTTTAAGGGCTGGACATGGCTGATGTTCGCCTGCCTTTTTACCCATCCCTTACTGGATGCACACACCAATTGGGGTACTTCATTGTTCTGGCCCTTTCAATACAAGGTAGCATACAATAATATTTTCATAATTGATCCTTTATACACAATCCCGTTCATGATTTGTGTAATATGGGCCATGAGGTTGAAACGGGACAATCCCAGGCGTAGAAAGCTGAACCGCCTGGGCCTGGTTATCAGTTCATCGTACATGGCTTTCACCCTCTTATCCAAAGCGGTGGGATACTATCATTTTCAGCGAACCCTTGAGAACAAAAAAATTGTTTATTCAAGAATGATAACCAATCCAACTGCTTTTAACAGCGTTTTATGGACGGCACTGGTGGAAACGGAAGATACATACCTGGTTGGTTATTATTCATTGCTGGATGGCAACAAAGACGCCAATTTCTTTGAAATAAAAAAGGATCATTCATTCCCGGGAAATATGAAAAATGAATCCTTTGTAAAACGGGTGATAAAACTTTCGCAGGGCTGGTACCTGGTAGTAAGGGATGGGGATAAAACCTATATCAATGATATGCGCTTCGGCAAATGGGCATGGGCGATGACCCCAACAGCTTTGTTTTCAGCCATGAATGCTGGTATGAGGATGGAATATTGAAACTGAAGCAACGCAAACCCCATTTCGATAATGTTGGAGCTTCCCTGGCTGCCACATTTCGTAGAATAGGTGGAAAATAAAAAAGCCAAAAAAGAAAACCGGCAAAACAGTTTTCTTTTTTGAATGATAATAATGAATCACGTATAGTGATATAAGATTGTCCTTTTTTTCTTACTATTTCTTTACAATTGTGTTTTGTCCCTTTTTGCTTGCCCAAAAACGGACCCAAAAAGGGCACCTGCAATCGATATACAGCCCGATTGCGGGAAGGAGCTTTGTTCAACATTATTTCTTCGGTAGCTTCAACTGCAGTAATTCTATTCTTAGTGCATATATTTTAAGCTGATTATGCAACTTCTATTCTAATTTTAGAAGTTTTAAAAGCACAATATGTTCAATATATAACAATCCGGTTTATGCAAACTGGCAAACCAGACCACCCATCAGGGTGATAGTAATTACCCAATACCCGGTATTCACCCAGGTATACTTCCAGCCTTTCCGTTCAAAAAGCGAGTTGGTAGCAATAATAGGGAAGGCAATAAAGAATGAACTGAGGAAGCCGTGAAATGCGCCATGCTTAAAGGTTCTGAAATTGTTCCCGTATTTGTTCATGAAATCGTGGAAGTAAGTATAGAGTTCAGTTCCTTCCTTGCCAAAGCCGGGTTCATCAATCAATATGGATTGAAAACCGAATTGGTGGATGGTAAGGGCGTACATGCTGGATGCCAGTAAACAAGCCAGCAGGTAACTGATTACAAAAATCAGGGGCATATTGCCGCTTTTAATTTTTTCGTCGGTCATACCGGCAACCTTCATCCAGGTATTTCCCATTACTTTAGGGTGATACCATATAAATCCAATGATCATGGGAACAAGGCCTGCTACAGGGATGATCCACATGCTTATCTCCATCATAGTTGTAAGTTTTGGTTATTTCAAATATAGGAATAATAAAAGGCTATATGCATCTTAAGTCTAAAAAAGTAACCCGTATAATTCAGTCCGGCATTAAGTTAATTTGATTGAATCCGGTATTGCATTTCCACACTCCAAACTGCCATACCAGGTAAGCAGTTTTATCTGATCTTTCTGGTAGCTCTTTTTAATATCCATTGTGTATGTACATTATCAGTTTTTTCCCAGGCTTTTATCAGTGGCCTGGTCTTTTCCGGGTTCACTTTTAGCCAGTCGGTTATATGATTGGCAACAGATTTTTTTACAAACATTACCTGGTCTTGTTTGAGAATTTCCAAAATGTTGAATACAGGGGCAGGATTATCAATAAATATATCCAGTTTGGGCGCCCAGGGGAGTTTGGGTCGTAACCCTTCACTGGCTAATCTCCTTACATGGAAATTTGGTGATTTAGCCCATTTTTCAATCTCTTTTAATGTTTTGTCAGGGTACTTTACAATAAAAGGCCTGATAGCATATTCACCGGTATTTCTTTTTGTAACTTCTTCAATCCCTTTCATGGATAAGTTGAAATGCCCTAAACCATATAAGGATATGAACTTGCCGATTGGCATTATCCAGTAGTAATTTTTGAACATGCCGGTTTCGTGAGGATTTTCATCTCCTAATATGGATATTAGAATCGTTAACGCTTCTTTATAATCTGAAGGTAAATGGAGCTGTAATTGTTCAGCCATTATCAGTATTCTTTGTGTATATGTTTTACCGGCCACCAATGTTTCCACTTTCCTGATAAAATTTTTCGATTTAAAATCAGGATAGGCCAGCATTATTTTTGCAGACAATAGTTCCGCCAGGTTTTTACCAAAATAACTTGTTATACTATAATCGGTTGCCATTGCAGAAACTTTTTTTAATTGTTTAATGATCACTTGCTGGATTATAAATACCACTTGCTAAATACAGAATCAATATGAATCCTGTATCACTCTAAACTGTTAATGCTATTTCATTGCTGCCAGTTTGTACTTACCGGTGCTGATCAATGAGTATATTGTTTCCATCCGGGTCGGTCAATGTAATATAAGCAGGCCCGGTTGATTGTGTGTCTGCCACATTGGTTAACGTAATGCCTGCTTTTTGTAACTGTTCCTGTATTACCCGAACGTCATCAAAGGAATCTATGTTTTGTGCATTACTGTCCCAACCGGGGTTGAACGTAATGATATTGCCCTCAAACATGCCCTGGAAAAGCCCGATGACGGCGGTTTCATTTTTGAGCACGATCCAGTTCTGGTCAATATTGCCACCTTTAAAAGTGAAGCCTAATTTTTCATAAAAAGCTTTTGATGCGTGGATGTCTTTTACAGCCAGGCTGATTGAGAATGCTCCCAGTTTCATATTGTGTTGGTTTTTGTTTTACGTTTTAAGATCAATGCACTGATCAGGGTAACAATAAGGCCTACCGGCAAAATTTCGGCATATGTCATCATCGCATTGAAGAATGGGTTTTTATACATCCTGGTAAAATCGGCCATTTCTTTTCTTTTGTTTTCTATTTCGGTTACGGTTGCGCCGGCCGATTTCAGGTTTTCAATTTCCATGGCGCCGTATTTGTCCAGGAAATCGGGCATAAAGAAGAAATAACATATCAGCCAGGAAACTACATAGAGGGTAGATGCGATAAGGACAATCAGGATACCGATTTTAAAGGATTTTCCAAAGCTGATAACGCCGTTTTGGTACTTATCCCGGTAATTTCGGATGCCCACAAAAACCAATGAAAAGGCGATGAGCATGGACGCATAACCGATTAGCATGCTGGTGGTCATATCCACATTCCCTTCGCAGTGGCTGAAATAGTTCATGGAAACCAGCATGATGGCCGAAACGATGATGCCGGAAATAAGTCCGTAGATAAGGATGTGTTTTTGCATGTCTTATTATTTTATGTTGATGCAAAACTGCCAAAAATAATGGCGATTCCGGTTATACTTTCGGCTATTTTTCGTGTTAGCAGGGCAAATTCGTACTAAAGTATGATTGGTCAGGCGATCAGGCTGAGCCTTTTGGCTTTTTCAACGGCCTGTATCCTTCTTTTTACATCCAGTTTTTCAAACAGGTGCTGGTTATGGGCCTTTACGGTGCTAAGGGAAACAAAAAGTTGTCCGGCAATTTCCTGGTTGCTGTATCCTTTGGCCAGCAGTTCCAGCACTTCCAGTTCCCGGTTGCTCAGTTCAAGTTGGGAAATAAGCGAATGGTTCCTGTTGAAATTTCCGGGTTTTTCTATGTAGACTTGCTTTTCAACAATGACTGTTTTAATAGTTGGTTTTGAGAGTTTCAAAGCCAGCCAGATACCAAAACCGGTGAAAAATACGGCGATGATGCCTATATAAATTTCATAAGCATGGTTGAAAATGATGAACCGGAGTTCCAGCCATTTGAGAAAGAAAAGCAGGATGGCCAGGCTGATGCCGTATAGAATAGTTGGCTTTTTGTTTATAAAATATTTTTTGCTGAATGTCATTTGGTAAACGTATTCCGGTTAAAGCCTCGAAATTACATAGCACGGAAATATAGATTCTGTACTACCTGTATTGTCAGACTAAAATACAGAATTTTTAGTTGTCTATGAAACAAAGCCTGTACTCAGAGAGAAGCTTGTCCGTTATGGCGGAAAGTTATCAGCAATGGAGATTTAGAACCTGTTGAGCCAATAACTGAAGTAAAATGGCCCGATATTGCCGTATGTATACAAGTATGCCTGAATTTGAGAAAGTACTGTCCGTTACTTCATTATTTCAGGCCAAAACGCTTCTTTATTTCATCATACTCATGAAAGGCATTCGCCGGAAACTCAACACCAAATTTCCTGTTTAAAGCATTCAAGGCATCCGTCTTGGCCTTAGAACCTTCTGCATATCCTTTACTTTCTGTAAGTTCAAAAAAGATACTTTCTAGGTATTGTTCAAAGGGTTGGTTGAAATACATATCAATGAAGCGTAATGGGGCATTGCCGGCATTCCAAAACGTGTGTTGTACCAGGCGAGGCCTTAAATGCCAGCCACCTGCTTTCACTTCCACGATATCTTTATCAACCAGCACACTGGCGGTTCCTTCTAAAACGTACATTAACTCGTCTAATTCTTTATGGTAATGGGGTGGTGGCCCCATTGTGAAGGGAGCTACTGCTGTTTCTACACTTGAGTAAACGCCTCCGGTCATTTCTGAGCGTACCCAGGTTCTT
>CALKVC010000154.1 GCA_937996595.1 uncultured Chitinophagaceae bacterium | reverse complement strand
TGGCCTTTTTGATATTTGGATTTTTTACACCAAATTCGGGTGTCCAGACGCGCATTTTTTTTATACCTTCAACGGGAATGTGAAAAACCCCGCATCTGTCCGTGTGAACACCAAAAGGAGTTTGTCGATAGTTTCCAAATAAAACTGTTGATTCAAAATTAAATCTGGACAACCCGACTTGGGTAAAAAGTGGTTTAAAGATCAAGCAAGCTTGTTCCCATATTTCAGTTTCATAGGTTTGCATATTAGCAATTATGAAATTACAATTGATTTCCCGAAATTGAAAATGTTTATATTTAGGATACAAATGGTACGTTACAGGAAATAATTCATAAAAATGATTACTACAAAAGCAACAACAATATCAGCATATATATCAGGTTTCCCCAAAGATGTTCAGCTGAAACTTCAGCAAGTATATGATACCATCAGAAAAGCTGCCCCAAAAGCAACTGAAAAAATCAGTTATGCTATCCCTACTTTTTACCTGGAAGGAAACCTCGTTCACTTTGCTGCATATAAAAATCATATCGGGTTTTACCCGGGCCCTTCAGGGTTAAAGGCATTTCAACAAGAGATCGTTGACTATAAACACTCAAAGGGAGCGGTTCAATTTCCCATTGGAAAACCCATGCCACTGCGCCTTATTGCAAAAATTGTAAAGTTGAGAGTCCAGGAAAATATGTTGAAGGCTGAATTAAAAAAAATAAAGTGTAATTAATAATCCTTTCCTTTATTTAGCAGAATCATGGGGCTAACCTCTCCGTTTTCCAAATTCCGGGTTCGGTTTCTGTATACAGGATACGATCATGCATACGGCTCGGCCTGCCCTGCCAGAACTCTACTTTAACAGGCTTAACCCGGTATCCGCCCCAATGTGGCGGCTTTGGAATATGGCCATGCCTGAACCGTTCAGCATAGTATTCAAATGTTTCTTTCAGCCAGGCTTTACCGGCAACCACCATGCTTTGCGGTGATGCCCAGGCGCCGATTTTACTTCCATCCGGACGGCTATCGAAATACTCCATGCTTTCCAATGCTGAAATCTTTTCCGCTATACCGTTAATGCGTACCTGCCGTTCCAGTTCCTTCCAGAAAAACAATAAACAACAATTTGCATTAAACTCAAGTTGCGAACTTTTGGTGCTATTGTAATTAGTAAAAAACACAAAACCCTTTTCATCAAAGGCTTTAACCAAAACGGTACGGGCATCTACCATCCCATCATGCGCTGTTGTAGCTAAAGTCATGGCATTCATTTCTTCTATCTGGCTCATCTCCGCATCTTTCCACCACTTTTCAAATTGCCGGATGGGTGTTTCGGCTATGTCATCTTCATTGAGATGATTCATCGTGTATTCCTTTCGCAATGCTGCAAGTTCTTCCCGGTTCATATATAAAAAGTGTGGATGATTCAGCAAAAATATAAACTTATCCGCATGAATTACTTTTCAGTTATTTCATTATCAGAAGATAATCCCGGCTGCCATATGTAATCAGGCTGAAATTACCGGTTCAGGTTTTTGCGCCAATAATGTGCCTTTTTCCAACGCTTCACGGTTTATTGGAAGTAAGCCATGGTATTTTTCGGGTAATACTTTTTTCAGCGCCTCGAGTATGGAATCAAAACTCACTACCGGTTTCAGTTGCAGGTAAGCCCCAAGCATGATCATATTCATGATCTTTGCATTTTTCATCAGCAATGCTTCAGTTGTGGCTGGTATACCAACCATGTGAATGTCTGTTCTTACCGCAGGTTTGAATATGTTACCGGATTCATACAGGAGCAATCCGCCGGGTTTAACCCTGGCAGCAAATTTATCCATGGAAGGTTGGTTCAATACAATGGCACTGTCAAATAAGGAGATGATAGGCGAACTGATCTTCTTATCGGAAAGTATGGTGATACAGTTAGCTGTACCGCCCCTCATTTCGGGGCCATAAGAAGGCATCCAGGAAATTTCTTTGTTTTCAACCATACCGGCATAAGCCAGTGTCATACCAAGCGACAAAACGCCTTGCCCGCCAAATCCCGCAACGATGAGTTCTTCTAACATGATTATTTTACCTCCTGTATATTTTTATTTTCAGATGAAACCGGGATCTTAATATCGCCCAAGGGGAATGTCTTCACCATTTCCTCGTCAATAAACCTGGATGCTTCCAACGGTGTCATTTTCCAGTTGGATGGACAATTGCCTATTATTTCAACCAGGCAGGTGCCTTTATGCAACTGTTGGTATTTGAACGCATTCAACAATGCTTTCTTTGCCCTCCTAACCCCATTGGCACTGTTCACCGCCTGGCGGGTTACAAAATATGAACCGGGCAACTGTGCCATCAGTTCTGCTATCTTAATAGGTGCTCCGTAATAGCTGGCATCCCTGCCATCCGGACTGGTAGTGGTTCTCATACCTTGCAGTGTGGTGGGTGCCATCTGGCCGCTTGTCA
>CALKVC010000153.1 GCA_937996595.1 uncultured Chitinophagaceae bacterium | reverse complement strand
CTTTGCCTGCAACTGATTGAAGTGGAAAAACCGGTTGTGGTAAACAATGTATACTACGATTTCAACAAAGCAGACCTGAGGCCGGAATCTTCCACCGAACTGGATAAACTGGTTACCATGTTTGAAGCCAACCCTGATATCGTGGTGGAGATCAGTTCGCACACCGACAGCAAAGGTTCAAACAAGCTGAACCAGCGCCTGTCGAATGCCAGGGCCAAGAGCGTAGTTGATTACCTGGTTAGCAAAGGGGTTGATAAGAGCAAACTGAAAGCTATCGGTTACGCCGCTACGCAGCCGATTGCTCCTAATACGAACCCTGACGGAACCGACAATCCGGATGGAAGGCAGCAAAACAGGAGGACAGAATTCAAGGTGCTGAAAAACTAACAGGCTGGTAATTATTAATAAGCGTAATACATATTTGTTGTATAAACCTTTTTAAACGGATAGCAGCAAAGCATAACGAAATAAAAACTGAAAGAACAAATTAACAGCCCGATGAAGAGAATATTTTTGTGTGCATGGGTTTTGATGCTGGGTTTGTTCGGTTATGCTCAGCAAAAGCCACATTATACACAGTATGTGATGAACCAGTTCATCCTGAATCCGGCGTTAACAGGCATTGAGAATTATACAGATATTAAAATAAGCCACCGGCACCAATGGGTTGGCATTCTGGATGCACCCGTTACTACGTACCTGAGCCTGCATGCGCCAATTGGAAAAAAAGACCTGAAAACAACTGCCACTTCTTTTAAAGTTCCCGGTACCAACCCACGCGGTAAAGATTACTGGGAAGAATACACGGCATCCCAACCGCATCATGGTATCGGATTACAGGTGATTAATGACAGGACAGGTCCGTTAAACAGGTTTTCCGCATATGCCACCTATGCCTATCACCTGGCACTCGGCGTAAGGACCAACCTTTCTGCTGGATTTGCTGCAGGTATTTCCAATATCAGCCTCAATGCTGATAAACTCTCCTTTGATGTTCCCATTGACCCGGCAGTATTTGGTACCGGGGTGTTAAATCGTGTAAAACCCGATTTCAATGTGGGTATATATATGTATTCAGCCGATTATTTTTTAGGGCTTGCCGTGCAACAGGTTGTTCCGCAAAAAGTACAGTATTCAAAAGGTGCCGTTGTGACCGAAGAGGGCAGGCTCGTTCCGCATTTTTTTGTAACGGCTGGCTACCGGTTAAGCATGGGCGATGATTTCAACCTGTTGCCGTCTGTAATGCTGAAGTATGTGAACCCTGCGCCGTTACAGGTTGACATCAATGCCAAACTGCAATACCAGGACCTGATTTGGTTGGGTGTTGGTATTAGGCCGAAGGATGGATTTTCGGGTATGATAGGGCTTAATATATCCAATACGATGAATGTGGGCTATTCATATGATTATAATACTTCGCAGATACATAATTTCAGTAAGGGCACCCATGAAATACTGGTTGGGTTTATAATAGGGAACAGGTATGGAGACAGTTGCCCTAAAAATGTGTGGTAAATTATCTTTGCCGGGAAGACGGGATGATTCTTTGCCGGGAAGACGGGATGATTTTTTGCCAGGAAGACGGGATGATTTTTTGCCAGGAAGACGGGATGATTTTTTGCCGGGAAGACGGGAAGATAATTTTTTGAAGGGAAAGTCGGGAAGTTTGTTTGAAGAGAAGACGGGAGGTTACTTTGCCGGGAAGGCGGGAAGCTTTTTTTAACAGGAAAGGCAGGAAGATGCTTATTTTTTCGCTAATTAATCTGAACGAACCTTAAACCTTTTTAACATTACAACCTTAAACGATTCAAACTTTCCAACCTTAAACGTTTTAAACCTTCCAACCTTAAACCTTTCAAACCTTTCAACCTTATCCAAAATAAAAGAGCTCCATTTAAAATAAAAATGAAGCTCTTTTTTGTCGGGATGACTGGATTCGAACCAGCGACCCCACGCCCCCCAGACGTGTGCGCTACCGGGCTGCGCTACATCCCGAATGGAATTACTTTTCCGGATGGCAAATGTAACCGCAAATTCCAAATCTTCAAAAACTATCATTCAAATAAACTGCATAATTCAGTAATTTTGGATGAAATAAAGCATTTTACCTGCTTTTTCAAACCAGCATCAAACAGACTATCTTATGCCCGCCATATTAATAATAGATGATGAAAGAGCCATCCGTAAAACCTTATCCGAAATATTAAGTTTTGAAGGATACAAAATTGATGAAGCTGCAGATGGCGAAGAAGGGTTGAAGCGTTTCAGTGAAAAAACATTTGACCTGGTTTTATGCGACATCAAAATGCCAAAACTGGACGGGATCGAATTTCTTGAAAAAGCCAGGGAGGTTAACCCGGATATCCCTATCATCATGATCAGCGGGCATGGCAATATAGACACAGCAGTGGAAGCCGTTAAAAAAGGGGCTTTCGATTATATCAGCAAGCCCCCCGACCTTAACCGGTTACTCATCACTTTACGAAATGCCACAGAAAAACAAAGCCTGGTAACAGAAACCAAGGTATTAAAAAGAAAAGTGGGGAAAGTGCAGGAAATGGTTGGAACCAGCAGCGCCATTCAAAAAATTAAAGACACCATTGATAAAGTGGCTCCAACCGATGCCAGGGTGCTGATAACCGGGGAAAACGGTGTTGGCAAGGAACTGGTAGCAAGATGGATCCATGAAAAAAGTAACCGGAATAACGGGCCATTGGTTGAAGTGAACTGTGCTGCCATACCGGGTGAACTGATAGAAAGTGAGCTTTTCGGTCATGAAAAAGGTTCTTTCACATCCGCTGTAAAACAACGCATTGGCAAATTTGAACAGGCCAATGGCGGAACACTTTTTTTGGATGAAATAGGTGATATGAGCCTGAATGCACAGGCGAAAGTGCTACGTGCCTTACAGGAAGGGAAAATTACCAGGGTTGGTGCCGACAAGGATATTAATGTGGATGTAAGGGTTGTGGCTGCCACCAATAAAGACCTGTTAAAAGAAGTGGACGAAAAACTCTTCCGCCTCGACCTGTACCACCGGCTTGGAGTTATAATCATTCATGTTCCATCACTCAATGAACGCAGGGAAGATATTCCGCACCTGGTAAACTATTACCTGGAAATGATTGCATCGGAATACGGACAACCGTTGAAAACAATTGACAAAGCTGCCATGGATGCATTGAAAGACCATGACTGGACGGGCAATATCAGGGAACTGAGGAATGTGGTGGAAAGGCTTATCATACTTTCCGGGAAAACGATAACCGGTGAAGATGTTTCAAGCTATGTTTTTCCAAACAAATGATGAAATGGCCTGATCGCTGGCCGGTATTGCCACTAGATACCGGCTAACAAATGTGCGCCAATCACCGTTTCACCGGTTGTTCTGCGCCTCATTCAAATTCATTATAATACAAATTGTTAAATATCAATATTCAAACACTATTTCATTCCCACAACTTCAGAATTAGCATATAGAATGTTACTTTTGGCCCGATAAAATAATTCTTATGAGCATAGGTTGGATCATTTTTATAATTGCGGCAATAGGCTGGCATATAGGCATGTATGGCATGTTCCGTAAGGCTGGTATAGAACCCTGGAAAGCGCTGGTGCCGTTTTACAATACCTGGTGCATGGTAGATAAGATGAAACTCAGCAAGATATGGTTCTTCCTGCAGTTCATTCCCATAGCCGGGCAATTCATCACGATTTGGATCACGATCAAATTTGTTGAGCATTTCGGGAGGTTCAATTTCTGGCACCATGCAGCCACCGTGCTGGTACCATTCATCTATTTCCCGTACCTTGGTTATTCCGCCAATGAACGGTACGCGGGTGAAATTGCGGTCAGCAATTATAAAAAATCAGCCGCACGGGAATGGATAGACGCAGCTTTCTTTGCCATCGTGGCCGCCACCATCATCCGCACATTCGTATTCGAGGCCTATACCATCCCCACACCATCCATGGAAAAAACATTGCTGGTGAATGATTTCCTCTTTGTGAGCAAATTCAGTTACGGGCCCAGGATACCCAATACGCCGCTGGCCATGCCTTTTGTACATCATACCATGCCCGTTACCAATACCAAATCATATCTGGAATGGATAAAGATACCATACACCAGGTGGTTTGCACAGCCGGTAAAACGGAACGACGTAGTTGTATTTAATTTCCCGGTGAACGATACCCTTATCAATGATGAAGTAAATTATGGAAGCCGTACAACTTATTACGAAGCAGTAAGACAGATGGGCAGGGAAAGGGTATGGGATATGTACAAAGATATCATCATCACCAGGCCGGTAGATAAAAGGGAGAATTTCATAAAACGATGCGTGGCCATCGGGGGCGATGTATTACAGGTAGTTAATGGCAAAGTAATTGTAAATGGCACAGCCCAGGAAGTTTTTCCCCAATCACAGAAATACTATCAACTGGAAATTCCGGCCAACGATTACCTTGACAATGATCGGCTGAAAGAAATCGGCATCCATATCAGGGAAGACCAGGGAGACAAGATTCAGATTAAACCAAATGCCTGGCTGCTTAATATCACCAATGAAGAAATGAAAAACCTGAAACTACCGCGGGGGTATAAACTGACTGATTATATAGCAGATACCAGCAACCTGTCGTTCCCCATTAAACAGCTTTTCCCTTATTATGCAGCAAATACCAGCTGGACGGTAGACAACTATGGCCCCATTACGGTTCCTAAAAAGGGAATGACCATACCATTAACTCCGGATAACCTTCTCCGTTATCAGCGATGCATAGAAACTTATGAGGGCAATAAGCTGGAAGTGAACGCTGGCAAGTATTTCATCAATGGGCAACCGGCAACTGATTATCGTTTTAAGATGGATTATTTCTGGATGATGGGCGACAACAGGCACAATTCGCTGGACAGCCGTTACTGGGGTTTTGTACCGGAAGACCACGTGGTAGGAAAGGCTTCGCTTATCTGGTTCAGTTGGGAAGGGGGCCCCAGGTGGAAAAGGTTGTTCAATTCCATAAAATAATTATCGCTTTATAAGGAATATTTCGTATTTTCATCATATTCATCCTCTCTTCAGCAATGCAGGGAGGATTTTTTATCCAACTGTTTTTTTTATGAAAAAAGAAGAATACCGTTTTGGATTTGATTTGTACGAATCGGCTGAAAGCCTGGCTGCCGATGACAGGGCTTTATTGGAAAGTGCCCGCGAAATAACGGAAAAAGCATATGCTCCATATAGTAATTTTCATGTTGGTGCCGTGGCATTGCTGGAAAACGGAGAAATAATCAAGGGAACCAACCAGGAAAATGCATCATACCCCGTTGGTATCTGTGCCGAAAGGGTTTTACTTTCTTCGGCTTCCATGCTGCAAACCGGTGTACCCATTATTACCATGGCCATTGCATATCACAACCTGAACGGAGAGAGCAACCACCCGATATCTCCCTGTGGTATGTGCCGCCAGTATATTTCAGAATATGAAGAGCGGATGAATCATCCTATCAGGCTTATATTAAGCGGCATGAAAGGGAAAGTGATCATCCTGGAAAAAGCCAGCCAGTTATTGCCTTTATCATTTGGCAGCGAAGACCTGAAATGAGCTCTTGTTTGATGTTGAAAGGTTTTTTAAAGACTGCAGGTATGGGCATCCAGCCAACAATGCCATTTCCCATATTATTCACTAACAGGCCCAGGCGCTGCCATGTATCCGTGAAATAAACTGACAAATCAAACCTATTTAAATGAAAGCGGTGCAATTCAGAATAGCCAGGCCAACCCGTCAACTGGATGCCATTTCAAAATTTTACACCGAAGGACTTGGCCTTACCATCATAGGGGAATTTAAAAACCACCAGGGATATGACGGAATCATGATCGGGCTTCCGGATAGCAGGCATCATCTTGAATTTACCCAATCTGTACATGATACTGAAACAATGAAACCAACCAAAGAGAACCTGTTGGTATTTTACTATGATAATACTGCTGATTATACAGAGGCGAATAACCGGCTTCAACAATTGAATTTCTTTCCGGTAAAACCAGCAAACCCTTATTGGGAAGGTAAAAGCGAAACATATGAGGATCCTGATAAATGGCGAATCGTAATATTCAATGGAATATTCAAATAAACATTCCGGTTAAGCTGGTTTATTTACCATATAAAGTATGTTCTCATTTCCCATACCTGATCCTGTAAATGACACCGGCATAATCATCACTTACCAACAGCGACCCATCCGGCATTTCCTGCACATCAACCGGCCTTCCCAGCACTTTTCCCCCGGGTTGCAACCATCCTTCGGCGAATGGAGCATATGACAATACTTTCCCGGATGAATCAAGAGTAACTAACGTTAATCGGTATCCGATTGGTTGGCTGCGGTTCCAGCTTCCATGTTCTGCAATAAAAACCTGGTTCCTGTATGATGCAGGAAACGAATTACCCTTGTAAAAACGCATACCCAATGAAGCAACATGCGGCCCCAGTTTCTGTACCGGTGGGGTGTAGTCGCTGCAGTTCTTTCCACGGCCAAACCTGGGGTCGGGTGTATCTCCCTGGTGGCAATACGGGAAACCGAAATGCATACCTGCAGCTGGGGCATGATTCAATTCATCAGCCGGCAGGTCGTTGCCCAGGTTATCCCTGCCATTGTCGGTAAACCATAGTTGGCCGGTAACCGGGTGCCAGTCGAAGCCCACCGTGTTCCGTACGCCTTTGGCATATACTTCCATACCGCTTCCATCTGCATTCAATCGGGTAATGGATGCATATACCGGGTTCTCCTTTTCACAAACATTACAGGGAGCACCAACAGGTACATACAATTTCCCGTCCGGCCCAAACGCAATGAACTTCCAGCCATGGTGTTCATCCGAAGGATATGCGCTATACAATAATGAAGGCCTTGGTGGATCAGCCAGCCTTTTTTCTATTTGTTCCATCTTATATATGGAACTGATGGTTGCTATATACAGGTTACCATCCCTGAATGCCACGCCATTAGGCGAATTCAATCCGCTGGCAATGGTATAAACCTTATCGGCTTTACCATCCCTGTTATCATCCGTAACGGCATATACTTTATCAGATCCCCGGGTGCCAACATACAATACACCGGAAGGGGATAATGTCATGCTTCTTGCATTGGGAACTTCGGCATATACACTGATGGAAAAACCGGCGGGTAATTTGATCTTGTCAAGTTCATATTTACCGGATATAAAACCAGTATCCGAATCCACTTGCAGCTTCGGTTGGGTGTTACCGGTACAGGAAGCAAACACGGCATTCATACATAATAAAAGTATTCCTGCAATGATGTTTGTGGCCGTTTGTAATAATTTCATAGTTACTTACTTTATTGCTGTTCAAGTTCAGTTAAAAAAGTGTTTGAACCCCGTTGGCATGTTTTGCTTCATGATTTAGCAGCCATTGTTTCCTGGAAAGCCCGCCTGCATACCCAACCAGGCTGCCGTTGCTGCCGATAATGCGGTGGCAGGGGATGATGATTGCTACCGGGTTTTTGCCATTGGCTGTTCCTACTGCCCTGATTGATTTTATATTGCCTACCTGTTTACTAAGTGCCAGGTATGAAGCGGTTCTCCCATAAGGCACCTGCTGTAACTTTTCCCAAACCAACTGCTGGAAAGCTGTTCCTTCCGGTGCCAGTTTACAGTTGAATGAAAATAATTCTCCGGCAAAATACTTGTCAAGCTGATCAATACATTCCCGCAAAACAGGCGGAATCCTTTTCATATGCTGCTTTGAAGCCATGGAAACATGCTCATCCATAAAGCTGATTTCACTGATGGCATCGCCGTTGTTTTTTATCCGTAAACATCCGGCCGGGCTGATATAATAAAAACAATTATCTTCCATAAAGGTTGCCATAAAATTACAAATAGTTCCTGTCAGTATGTTTATCTTTGTTTAATCTATGACCAACTCCCGCCAAAACGATGCTGTTTTTTTTGAGAAGGCGATGGCTGCTGTAGCCGACCCATACCGCATGAGTATTATCAGGGAAATACAGAGCAAAGGGTCTATCCGCTGCTGCGATATCGTAACGTTAACAGGCCTTTCTCAACCAACCTGTTCGCATCATATCCGGTTACTTTCTGAGAGTGAACTGATAGACTGCCGGAAAGAGGGCAGGAATAATTTCTTTACACTAAACAAGGGCAATTTCAGGAAACTGGGCAATTACCTGGAACAGTTTTCAAACGGTTAACCCACTTTATCTCCGTTATTTACCGACTGGTCAGGTTGTAACAAAACCACCTCCTTATTTTCATTATAAACGCCCAGCACCAGGCATTCGCTGAAAAAATTCCCGATCTGCTTCACCGGGAAATTGATGACGGCAATTACCTGCCTGCCAACCAGTGATGCAGGACTGTAAAGTGCGGTTATCTGTGCTGAGGATCGTTTGATACCTTCGGGACCAAAATCGATCGTGAGCTGATAAGCCGGTTTCCTGGCACCGGTAAGTTCCGCTGCCGCAAGTATGGTACCGGCCCGGATATCTATTTTTTCAAAATCATCCCAGGTGATCATAGTAATAATTTACATGTTGCCCCTTCATGAAATGGCAGTTATGGATAACGGTTATTAAGAAACGAAAATGACTTTTACCACCGGTGTTTGTGAAAAGGTGTTAGAAAGGCACCGCCACTTCAGGACTCGTCCAGCATACCAGCAAGGGCCAGCAATTCATCCATCTTATACCGGTTCCTGTCATTATCATAGCATTTGGCCAGTTCTTCCAGCAGGAACTGGATGATGCGCCTGTTGCTTAAGGGCCGGAAATAGGATGTTACCGGTGGTACGGCTAATTTTTTGAAATAATTCTCAATATCCTTGTGCGAGTACATCTGGCCATTCAACGGGTCAATATAAAAACTGATTTTTTCAGATGAGTGCCCTACAGGGTTCAGCATATCGTACTGGTCGTCAAAATAACCGAGGATGAACTGGCGGGGGATATTGATGGCCCGCACCGGAATATCAAGCAATTCGCATAAGGCTATAATGATGATGCCATTGCTGAGTGCATTCCCTTTTTTGGTTTCCAGCGTCTTATTGATGAGGAAAGGGTCGGGGCTTTCATAACTGATTTCAACGCCTTTCTGTTTGAAATAATTGTAAAATATGCTGTTAAGCACGTTTATTTTTTCAATAGGCGTGAGGTAGTTATTCAGTTCGAGCCACATGTTGCGCCTCAGTTTTTCAATTTCCTGGCGGGTTTGCGCCGGCTGCATATCGGGGTAATGGTATTTACTAACCAGGATAGCGCCTTCCAGCAGGTTTGCACCCGACTCTTTCCAGGCTGTAAATTCATCGGTAAGGTCCCTCAGGTGCAGGCGGTGAATGAGCAACTCAATCCTTTCCTGTGTATCCTCATTACTAACGCTTTCCCATAAATGCTCCAGGTTGGGTATGATGTCTTTGCCGAAGGAAATGATCTTATTACTCACGGTGTTGTATACATCTTCATCCGGGTCGTCTATCAGATGCAGCAATGCCTTTATTTCCTTGTTTTCTTTCAAATGGTTCCGTTTATGTTGAATGATGGTTAAAATTCGCAAAGAAGCGGTTAATGCGGGTTCATTAATTTTCCACAGGGGTTATTAACTTTTTACGTGTTGTTATTATATATTCCAATATTACTTGCATTTTATTTATAATTAGATTTTTTACTTTTTTGCTTGCCCAAAAAAGTAACCAAAAAAGGCACCCGCAATCGATTACAGCCCGATTGCGGGGAGGAGCTTTAAACGAATTATGAAATATTCACAAGAATTAAATATTCTAAAAACACAACTTGTCAACTTTTTGCCAGGTGGCCGAGATCGGCGTCAAAACTCAGGTATTGTGCCAATAATTTATCAAATTGGGCTTTTTCAGCAGCGTCAAAAACACGCTTTGGAATAATGATCCCCTGCAATGAACTGGTGAACAGCATATAACAGGCCGCATTCTCCTCTTTCCTGATAAATGCGGCCCATGCATACCGTATTTCTTTCAGGTTGTCTTTCAGGATGATGCCAGATTCGTTTGCCAACAATTGTGTTTCCTGGAATATGGAACTGTTTCCCGGATCATCAGCTATTTTCTTTCCCTGTTTCAGGATGACGGAACGGAGGCCGAAGAGCGACAGAAGTGCCGTGATAAGTAGGGCAGCCATTATTAAGAGTACGAAACGGCTGCTCCTGTCAAGTATGCCGGTATAATAGAATGCGAAGAGGAACAGCCCGATGGGCACTAACTGTTTAGCATAATGGAGTAAACGCTTTTTTCTGTTCCCGGGTGCGTCCCATAAAACGTAAGTATAATAGTTCACATACTCTTCCTTCAGCAAGGTATATTTCAGTGAAAGCATCTTTATCTATGATCAGGTTTTTTTACGGGCTGCCGCTTTTTTAGGAGCGGCCTTTTTTACGGCCGCCTTTTTGGGCGCCGTTTTCTTATCAAACGCCCTCGGTTCCTGTGACAGTATCATTTTCTTCACTTCTTCCAGTTCAATTACAGCAAGTTCTTCGGCAGAATATTTTCCATTAGGCCCTGCCGTTAGTTTCAGCATCTTCTTACCGAAGCGGATAAATGGCCCCCAGCGTCCGTTTTCAATAGCTATCTTTTCTTCGGGCCATTGCCTGATAAACCGGTTGGCTTCCTTTTCCACTTTCTTAGCAATCAGTTCATCACAATCCTTTTGTGTAAGCGATTCAAAATGGTAAGCCCTGGGAACATTGATGAACATATCGTTCCATTTTATGAACGGGCCAAAGCGGCCTTTGCCCTTCGTTACCGGTTTACCATCATAATATCCTATGGGTGCGTCTTCCACCTGCTTGGCCGTAATGATCTCCACTGCACGTTTCAGGTCAACATCCGATAATTCTTCGCCCCTGGGTATGGAAATGAACTGCTCCCCGAATTTTACATATGGACCAAACCTGCCGATATTTACGGATACTTCCAAACCTTCATGTTCACCCAGCTGCATTGGAAGTTTAAAGAGTTCCATCGCTTCCTCTTTGGAAATGGTTTCAATACTTTGCGTGGCTTTCAGTTTGGCAAACCTTGGTTTTTCCTCATCGCCCTGGGAACCTATCTGAACCATCGGCCCATAACGGCCCATCCTGGCTATTACGGGCTTGCCTGTAGCTTCGTCTACTCCCAGCATCCTTTCACCAACAGCCCTTTCTGCCGTTTCCAGCGTGTGTTCCACGCCGGCATGAAACGGTTCGTAAAAATCTTTCACCATCCTGTTCCACACAATCTTGCCATCAGCTATTTCATCAAATTCCTTTTCAATATTGGCGGTAAAGGAATAATCCATCACTTTGGTAAAATGCTGGTTAAGGAAATCGGTAACTACCAGCCCAAGGTCGGTAGGGAAGAGCTTCGATTTCTCCGCACCGGTATTTTCAACTTCTGTGAGCTTCTGGATCCTGTTATCTGACAGTTTCAATACCCTGAATGAGCGCTTAACCGCTTCCTTGTCTTTCTTCTCTACATAGTTCCTTTTAATGATAGTAGATATCGTTGGGGCATAGGTGCTGGGCCTTCCGATACCCAGCTCTTCCAGTTTCTTAACCAATGAGGCTTCCGTATAACGGGCCGGGTGCCTGGTAAATCTTTCCGTAGCGGTCATTTGCCGGAATTCAAGTTCCTGGTTAACCTGCAGGTTAGGCAGGCGGCTTTCGTCTTCATTGTCTGATTCGTCTTCGTCTGTGCTTTCCATATATACCTTCAGGAAGCCATCAAACTTTATCACTTCGCCGCTGGCAGTAAGTTCTTCATTATTCGTGCTGATGCCGATGCTGGCGATTGTTTTCTCCAGTTCCGCGTCGCTCATCTGGCTGGCAATGGTACGTTTCCAGATGAGTTCATACAACCTGTTCAGCTCCGGGTCGCTCACCGAACTGTTTTCCATATAAGTTGGCCTGATGGCTTCGTGAGCCTCCTGGGCGCTTTCATTCTTGTTTTTGTATTTGCGAACCTGCAGGTACCTGTTACCGTAATTCCTGTTGATGGCCTCTTTGATACCGTCCATGGCCGTTTCACCCAGGTTCACACTGTCGGTACGCATATATGTAATCTTACCGCTTTCGTATAAGCGCTGGGCCAGCAACATGGTTTTACTTACGCCATAACCCAGTTTACGGCTGGCTTCCTGCTGCAGGGTTGAAGTAGTAAAAGGGGCGGCCGGCGTACGTTTGCCAGGTTTAACCTGGATGTCCTTAACAGTATAGTTTGCTCCAATACAGCTTTGCAGAAAAGCTTCGGCGGCTTCAGATTCAGTATACCTGCCGCCTTCCGCCTTAAACGAAACTGTTTTATTATTTAGGTCAGTTGCCGCCAGGATGGCTTCCACTTTAAATGTACCAACAGCATTAAACTGGTTAATCTCCCTTTCTTTTTCGGCTATCAGTTTTACTGCCACACTTTGCACCCTTCCTGCACTCAAGCCGCCCTGCTGACCAATTTTGCGCCACAGTACCGGGCTTAATTCAAAACCCACGATCCTGTCGAGCACGCGCCTTGCCTGCTGGGCATTTACCAGGTCCATATTAATGGTACGCGGGTTTTTTACCGCTTTTTCTATAGCAGGTTTGGTGATTTCGTGAAAAACGATGCGCTTGGTGGTTTTGGGGTCCAGGTTAAGCACTTCCGCCAGGTGCCAGCTGATGCTTTCCCCTTCGCGGTCCTCATCCGATGCCAGCCATACTTCTGAAGCTTTTTTGGCAATACTCCGCAAATCCTTCACCACTTTTTCCTTTTCGGCAGGTACGATATATTTAGGTGTGAAATCTTTCTGTATATCGATACCCATATCATTCTTTTCCAGGTCGCGGATATGGCCATAGCAACTCTTCACCTCAAAATCCTTTCCCAGGATCGCTTCAATCGTTTTGGCCTTGGCAGGCGACTCCACAATAAGTAAATTTTTTGCCATAATCTGTTTTAAGTTTTCCTTCACTTACCATTAACCAGTGCAGGTAATAGCCATTTTCCCATAAAATCAGCTTTTTTACCCGGCATTTCCAAACGGATTAACTCCGGTTTCAGGGGTTCGTACATTGCAATATTAGTTCAAAATTGAAAAATCAGCATTTTTTAAGTTTTAAAAACTGGAAGGCTGGGGATTTTTACAGGAATTTTACAATTTCACCAAGCACTTCATCATTGCGGTAAATTTTACGGTGTCCAAGGCCTTTGGTAATGATGAACCTGATATTGGCATGGTTATCGGCTTTAACTGCTAATGCATCTTTCAATGGCGTTATATCATCATCTTCATCGTGAATCCATAATACGGAAGCCTGTATATGATGCATGGCCCTGCGTATGGAGAACCAGGATGTTTCCCGGCCGCTTTTTTCAAAAATGATATTATCAAACTCCTGCCTTAGCGTTTTGCTGCTGATTCCCAGCATCCTGAATGCACCGTCAACTGCCGAAACCGTTTCTGTTGCAGGTGCAATCAGTACCAGTTTTGTATTGGCATCGTGCGGAAACTGTTCCAGGAGCAGGCTGATGGCAATACCGCCAAATGAATGGCAGATGAAGGCATCTACCGGACCATACAGATGAATCACCTGTTTTATCATGGCTCCGTATTCAAGGGCGTTTACGGTTTTTCCGCTGCTTTCACCATGCGCCGGGGCATCAAAGGCCAGTACTTCATATCCTTTATTTTCCAATGGTTCTACATATTTGAAAAAATTATAGGAAGATGAGGAAAACCCATGCAATAAAAGTACTTTTTTCTGTTTGGGATGGTTAAATCTGAATCCGCTGATGGTATGGCCGTCTAATGTAAAAGATAACTTTTCCGCATGCGATGGTAACTGCTTCCCTTTATACGATGATTTCATCATGGGCGTGCTGAACAACCTGAATGCCAGCTTGGCCGCTTCTTTTTTATTGAAAAGGTTCAGCAGGTGAATTTTAGTACGGAAAAAAGCGATTGCCAACTTTTGTTGTATATTCATTATATCAAAGTTACACCTTATGAATATTGTATTGATAGGTTCCGGAAATGTTGCCACGGTGCTTGGCAGGTTAATCAAACAAAACGGCCATCATATTAACCAGGTGGTAAGCAGGAATCCCGAACATGCCAGGATGCTGGCCGAAGAGCTGCAAGCAGCCTACACAGATTATCATGGCCAGTTGGATAAATCTGCCGACCTGTTCATCATTGCGGTTTCCGACATGGCCATTCATGAATGCGTACAGCATTTTAACACACATGATAAACTGGTTGTTCATACGGCAGGCTCGGTGTCTAAAGACGTTTTAAAGAATACTTCCTATAATTACGGTATCCTGTATCCGCTGCAAAGCCTGCGTAAAGAAATGGAAGAAATACCTGAGATACCGTTTTTAGTGGACGGCAATAATGATTGGGTTATTGGCTGCATGTGCGATTTTGCAAAAACACTTTCGCCGCAGGTGCAGGTAATACATGATGAAGACAGGCTTAAACTACATACGGCTGCTGTAATAGTAAGCAACTTCACCAATCACTTGTATACCATCGCAGAAGATTTCTGTTCCAGGGAGCATATTGATTTCAACCTGCTAAAACCATTGATCATGGAAACCGCCCACCGTATCAGGCATCATTCGCCTGGACAGGTTCAAACCGGTCCGGCCGTTAGGAAAGATATTCATACATTAGACAAACACCTGAGGATACTGGCAAACCATCCGAAATTACGCACAACATACCTTCGGTTAACCGACAGCATCATGAACCCTTAAGTATATTTATATTATGCTTAATGATGAGGGAATACGATATCAGTCTGTACTTTATACGGATCTGCCGCTTTACCCTCGCTGTCTATCGGTTCTCCAACATAAATTTCATACGGTGCGCCGGCTGCTTTTTTCCGGTGGTCTTTAAGCCATTCCCGCAACGCGCCATATCCTTCATAGGTTAGTTCGTATGGCCCGTAAAAGTGCGCTACCACGGCACTATCGCCCCCAATTTGTTTTACCAGCACATTTTTAGGAAGTTTTGATGGCTTTTTATTTACAGGAATGCCGGCTTCAAAATAAAAAGGTGCACTGCTGTTTTTAAACCAGGCCATGCGTGAACCGGTTTTAGTTAGATTGTTTTTCTTAATAATATCGGCCAACACTTTATTGTAAATTTTATCCAGTTTAATCCCGATCCTTTCACTGCTCCCGGCACTGTCTTTCATACACAAAACAATCTGCTTAACAGCAACCGTATCTGTAATATTTATGATGGGTGGTTTTTTGGCAATTTTACTTTCAGTATGAGACGTATCAACCTTATAGATGATCTTCTCCGGCGTAACCTTCTTTTTAGCATCATCAGCCTGGCATCCTGCTGCAAATTGAATCACAATAAAATAAAAGGCAATATATATTTTATTCATAGAGAAAAGTATTTTCAGGTATACAGCAATCGCACCTGTCTGTAAAGCCCCGGCAAGATAATGTTTTGAAACAAATATCACATTATCGTGCCAAAAATCAACCTGGCATTCATAAAATAGCTTTTTAACCTGCAAATTGGCAAGCAAACGGGGAAATATGATAAAAATTCAACATCTTCTTACTGTTAGCGGTTATTCAGTTATACTAAAATTCACCTTAATAATTATCATAAATTCAGATTTTCCCCAATTAGTAATTTCTTGTAGGTTTGCAAACCGAAATTTGCAGGTATGTATAAAATAACGTTCAGGTTTGAACAGAAAGGGCTGGAGCCGGTTATCCTGGAAAATATTGAAGCTGACCAGTCGATATTGGAAGTGGCGCTAAAAAATGATATTGAACTGCACCATAATTGCGGAGGTGTATGCGCCTGCAGTACCTGCCATTTATATGTTAACAGCGGTGGCGATTTTTTGGAGGAACTGAGCGATAAAGAAGAAGATTTCATTGACCGGGCTGTAAATCCAAGACTGAATTCGAGGCTGGGATGCCAGTGCCTCTTGCTGGATGGGGAAGGTGAGGTTGACATAACTTTACCGGACCAGACTCAATTTTTGGGGGAGTAGGGGGATTGGGAGATGAATTGATTTGGAGATGTATCAATTTGGAGATGTATCAATTTGGAGATTTGGAGATGAATTGATTTGAAGATGAATCAATTTGGAGGTGAATCAATTTGGAGATGAATTGATTTGGAGATGAGGCGATTGGGAGATTAAATTTTTTACGGGTTATTAGTCAATCATCATATTTTTTAATTTCCAAATCAACTATTTACTAAATTAACTAATTACCAAATCAAACAATTTGCAAATCAAATAATTAACTATCATGAGTTTTGAATTACCCATTTACTGGAACGATTATGAAGATATTGCTATGAAACTCTATGAAAAGTTTGGAGATGATTTTACAGAAGCAAAAATTTATCGTATTCGTTTTACCGATCTGCATAAATGGGTATTGGAACTTCCCGGATTTGCAGGTAAGCCGGAAGACAGCAATGAAGGTCATCTTGAAATGATACAAAGCAGTTGGGTGTATGAGTGGAGGGATGGGCAGAAGTAGTTTGAGGTTTGAGGTTTGAGGTTTGTGGTTTATAGTTTATAGTTTTCTAGTTAAAATCAACCTGTTTAATGAATATCCTGGCTAATTTCAGGGAAATAAAAGCATTTGTGCTGGATGTGGATGGTGTGCTGACTGATGGCATGCTATTGCTGTTAGACGATGGCCAGATGTGCCGCAGGATGAACATCAAAGATGGTTATGCCATCCAACTGGCGGTAAAAAAAGGGTATCATGTATTGGTGATATCGGGTGGCAGCTCAGATGCGGTGAAACTGCGCCTGCAAAAGCTGGGTGTGTCAGCGATACATATGCAGGTTACTGACAAACAGCAACTGTTAAAAAGATATGTCGCTTCAAACGGGCTTGCCTGGAACGAGGTGTTATATATGGGTGATGATATTCCTGACCTTGCCCCCATGAAACTGGCTGGTTTACCCTGTTGCCCTGCAGATGCGGTTGCGGAAATCAGGGAATTGTCAGCTTATATTTCCCCTGTAAACGGAGGCTATGGTTGCGTAAGGGACGTGATAGAAAAGGTACTAAAACTGAACGGGCATTGGAAACACGATAGCGAAGTTGCTTCCAGGTAACCTGTCCTGCATCGAAATAACGGTAACGGGTAACTTCTTTTATAAAAGCCATCTAAAAAATACATGAAACTGGTTATTGCATTTTTACGGCTTATCAGGTGGCCCAATCTTGTCTTTATTGCCATTACCCAATGGCTTTTTTATTTTTTCGTGGTTGAATCGCTGCAAACTGAAAACGCTTCCCAACATATTTCCGCAACATCCGGTAACCTGCTTTTTTATTTACTGATACTTGCTTCCGTACTCATCGCTGCTGCAGGATATATCATCAATGATTACTTCGACCTTAATATTGACGCCATCAACAAACCTGGCAAAGTGGTGGTAGACCGCACAGTTAAAAGACGCTGGGCCATTGCCTGGCACCTGGTATTTTCCTTCACGGGCATCTTACTCAGCCTGTACGTCAGTTACAAGACAGGGAACTGGACGATTGTTGTTGCAAACAGCATATGTGTCATTCTCCTCTGGACATATTCAACCACCTTCAAGAAAAAGCTGTTGTCGGGTAATATCATCATTTCCGGACTCACCGCATGGGTGATAGTGGTGGTTTATTTTTTTGCCGGTGCAGCCCTCATCAATTACAATGGCTGGCATGAGGGCAATTATGCCTTCGACATACGTAAATTATATAAGTTCACCTTTTTATATGGCGGATTCGCTTTCATGGTATCACTGATCAGGGAAGTGGTTAAAGACCTGGAAGACATGCAGGGAGATGCCAAATATCATTGCAAAACAATGCCGATCGTATGGGGTGTTCCTGCCAGCAAGGTTTTTGCGGGTGTTTGGCTGGTGGTTTGTACTGCATCCCTTGCCATCATCCAGTTATATATGTGGCAGTCGGGCTGGTGGCTGAGCGTTATATATTGCATTGTTCTGATTATCCTTCCCTTACTGTATATCCTGAAGACGCTGTACCCGGCTACAACGCCCGCTGATTATCACCGCATCAGCGGCATCATAAAAATAGTAATGCTTACCGGGATACTTTCCATGCTCTTTTTTAAATTTTATTCCTGACATAACACATGCTATACAAAAACAAGATCATACTGGCATCTCAATCACCACGCCGCAAACAACTGCTTGAATGGGCAGAAATAACATTCAGCATCATCGTTTCTGAAACAGATGAAACATTTCCGCCCGGCTTTTCATTTGAGGAAGCGGCCATTCATATTGCGAAGAATAAAGCACTGGCTGTTGAAAAGCGTAACACGGAAGGTTTGCCGGTGCTTGCTGCAGATACAATTGTAGTATGTGAGGGTGAAATTTTAGGAAAACCTGCTGACAGGGAAGATGCTATCAGGATGCTGAAAAAACTGTCGGGCAGGATGCACCAGGTTATTACAGGAGTTGCCATCATATCCGGCAACAGGGAAATTACGTTTGCAGACAGCACATCTGTACATTTTCATTCACTTTCCGATGAGCAGGTTTTATATTATGTTGATCAATACCAACCATACGACAAAGCCGGTGCATATGCTATCCAGGAATGGATAGGCGTTACCGGTATCAAATCCATCAATGGCGATTTCTATAATGTAATGGGCCTGCCGGTTAGCAGGGTGATCCTTGAACTGAACCAACTGGCAGGGTGATGTAAAACACGCCAATTTGATGGTAAATTCTCTTTTAACCATGTTGTTTTACTTCCCGTTTACTTAAGCCGGCAGTATAATTTGTAACCGATTCGAAAAAGCAAACAAGCATGACCGAACGGTTGTTACAATTCATCTGGCAATTAAGGTATTACAATAATATAGGGCTTGCCTGTACAAACGGCCAGCTAATACAGGTTATCCATCCAGGCACACACAATACCAACCAGGGGCCAGATTTCTTAAACGCCAAAATAAAGGTAGGGTTAACATTATGGGCCGGGCATGTGGAACTGCATATTAAATCCGGCGACTGGATAAAACACCGTCATAGCAACGACAGTAATTATAAAAATGTAATACTGCATGTGGTTTGGATACACGATACCGACATTAACCTTGGATTTCCCACCGTAGAACTGCAACATGCCGTTCCCAAATTGCTGCTTTACAAATATGATCGACTGATGAAGGGCAACCGCCTCATACCATGTGCAGATCATCCTGCTGGCGCTGTAAATGAAGCCAGCATGATTTCCTGGAAAACAAGGCTGCTTGCAGAAAGATTGCAGGCCAAATCCTGCCATATCAACAACCTGTTGAAAAAAAATAACATGCATTGGGAAGAAACCTGCTGGTGGTTACTGGCCCGGAATTTCGGGAGCACGGTTAACAGCGATTCGTTTGAAAAAATTGCGATGAGTATCCCTTATAACCTGCTCTTACGGCATCAAAACAACCAGGTTCAACTGGAAGCTTTGTTGCTGGGACAGGCTGGTTTACTGGATGGAACTTACAGTAATGATTACCCGAAAATGCTGCAGCAGGAATTCAGGTTCCTCCAACACAAATATAAACTGCTTAACCCGCATACCGCTTTATTGTTATTACGCATGAGGCCGGCCAATTTCCCTGCCATACGGCTCTCGCAACTCGCAAGCCTCCTGCATGGCCACAAACAGCTTTTTTCAACTTTCCTGGAAGCTGAATCAATTGATACAATTGAGAAAATGCTCATGGTATCCGCCTCCGGCTACTGGCAAACACATTATGTATTTGATGAACCAGGCCATTTTAAACAAAAAAAAACCGGAAAGCAAATGGCCCATAATATCATTATCAATACAGTTATACCGCTGCTGTATACCTATGGCCAGGTAAAAAACAATGAATGGCTTACAGGCAAAATCATGCAATGGCTTGCCGGGTTGCCTGCGGAGAATAACAGTATTGTAAGGGAATTTGAGAAAATTGGCATTGCCAGCAGGTCGGCTTACGATTCACAGGCACTGCTGCAGTTAAGGCAACAATACTGTAACCAAAAACGCTGCCTGCAATGTACTATCGGCAATGCGATACTTAAAGGGTAATGCCATCTTTTTCTGGCAATAAAAAAAGATTGGTTCCTGTAAAGCCGGCATCCTGCAATCTTACCAACGGTAATCAATATCAACCTGTATATCGGGGTGGATGCTTTTCATAACCGGGCAGTTATCACCTATCTTTTGGAGGATGAGCCTGTCTTTTTCCGGCAAGGCCAGGTTGTTCGGGAATTGTATTACCACCTCAATCTTACCAATTCGCCTGGGGTCGCTCAGCATATGTTTGGTAACTGCAATATAGGTTCCCGCCAGGTTTATCTGCATATCGTTTGCACGTATGCCGATTGTAGTGATCATACATGTTCCCAATGCCACACAAACCGTATCGGTAGGACTGAAACGTTCGCCCTTACCCCGGTTGTCGGTTGGGGCATCGGTTTCAATCATGGTGCCGCTTTGCAGGTGTATACATTCGCAGCGCAGGTCGCCTTTATAGAGGATGGAAGCTGTCATATAAGCTAAATTTTTAATTGCGGACAAGTGATGCAGCAGTTATGCCCGTATTTGGATCAAACTTAATGAACATCACCGTATTTTTGCATAAATTTACTCAAGTAAACAAACTACATGAAGAAATTATTCATTATTGTACTGGGGTTGTTGATGTTTCTGCCGGTAATAGCCCAGGAAACTGCGAAAAGTTCCCGGAAAGAACAACGCCGCCAGCGCATCAATGCCATTATTAAACAGGAAGAAGAAGGTGTGATTAAATATAAGAAACACACCACATTCGGGGCCAAGCTTACCAGTGACGGTTATGGTGGTTTTTTTGAAATAGGCCGGGCGCAATCGGTTAAAAGCGGCTTGCTTTTCCAGTTGGAAATTACAGAGCGGAAACACCCTAAAGACGAAAAACAGCAGGTAAATTTTTCAACCACCGCACCTATCATTTATGGGAAGATCAATTTCTTTTACCCGGTTAAATTAGGTGTACAAAAACAGTTCCTATTTGGAAACAAGGGAAACAAGAACGGGGTAAGCATTACCGGAAATGTTGGCGGTGGCTTCATAGCAGGCCTGTTAAGGCCTTACATGGTGGAAGTGAATAAGAACGGGCAACGCACATTCGTTCAATACAATTCACCGG
>CALKVC010000152.1 GCA_937996595.1 uncultured Chitinophagaceae bacterium | reverse complement strand
CGCTCTTCCTATCTATACAAGTGGCTTAAAGTTACAACTTTATGCCTAAACCGTTGCATTATTACCGTAATCTGGCGGTTGGTTTCCGCTTAAAGACGCTATTTTCATAAAAAAGGCTGCCTCTGTATCCTATTTTCCTGCCACCAGCAATGAAAAACCGGCTTTAACCAATATGCTTGTATGGATGGTAGCGCTGATGCTTTTACAAACAGCCTGGCTGCTGATGACCGGGTAATTGGGAGCGCCTTCCTTAACGATCACATCCGTTTCTTCATCCGGCACCTGTCCGCATAACCAGTTGGCCGGATCTTCCCAGGCTGAGCTCACCTGCCCTTTCCAAATGGAAATGTTCTTTAGTACAAATTCCCGGCTGTATGTGTTTGTATTGTTATCAGTTAAGGAACAGCGGTACCGGTAACCGGTCATTTCCGGCAGTGGACTGAAAATTTGAAGGCTACTGGTTTGTGTTCCTGAGTATAAAGGCCCGTCATTGATATCTGTATACCCGGAACCGGTGTTTACCTGCCATTGTTTATTACCGCCAAATGCCGGAATGGTAAAGCTGATATTCTCTCCTGAACAATGGGTTTGATTTACATACAGCCCTTTATAAAGGATATTGTTAAACAGGTATTGTTCCGGCTGGTCGTAGCCGGGATTTACTTCCAGTTTCAGTTGATTATAACCCGGCAAGCTGCTCAATGGAATAATGTACCGGATGATTGCTGTATCTCCAGCCGGCAGCGGCCTGATGCGTGCCCCGTTTTCCAGGTTATCATAAACATGAATGTTACCGTCTGCAGCAGTTACGGTAAGCCTTACTTTGATACTGTCGAATGCCACATCCGAAATGTTTTTAAATGCAACCTGCAACAGGAGCGAATCGCTGGTATTAAGGGTATCGGCACACTGGAAAAGAATGTTTGGCGATAAGGCCCCTTCCGGGTAATTATCTGATGTGAGCATCCAGTATTTCAGCTGCGCCGGAATGGCATTCACCGGATCTGAATTATGCATTTTCAATGATAGCTTTGGATAGATAGCTGCGTCTATGAATGACAGTGAGGTATCTTTTAAACTGTAAACGGTTGCCAGCAGGTTCTGGTCTCCATTTGGCATCTGCCCGATGATGTCAAAATAACTGTCGTTGGTGGCAGACGATCCTGTGGTATCCCATTTAAAATTTTTCCAGTTGGTAACCGGGCCAAACCAGGGCGACTGTATTGAACCGCTGACCACTTTTCCGGATAAGAGGAATGTATCAGCTATCTGCAGGTTAACCGCTTCGCCTACATGTTGCCTCACTGGGAAATTAATGGTATCTCCTTTTTTGAATACAAACAGGAATGGCCGGTTGCTGGTAAAAGAATCTACCTGGTGCATGCCCATTTCATGAAACTTGTGCCACAACGATTTGCCAGTTCCAAACAGTGTGGTATCAGCTTTCCATGCATTGATGAACGTGGTGTTTGATATATGGTTCAGGTTTGTTACCGATACGATATAACCAGCCGGTATACTGTCCAGGAAATCCATTGCATATTTCCTTGAACTGCTGTTTGAATACACATATTCAAAAAAGATACGCGTGGTATCGCTGGAAGCTGAATTGAGGCATACTTTGGAGCTGCGGTACCTTCCTTCGGTGGCATTTACGTTATAATTCCGCCATGGCTGAAGGGTTAACGGGTTATATACTACAAACTGTAACGAATAGGTGCAGCCATACAGGTCAAGCTGGTCATTGTCCAGGTTCACATTTATCTGGTCCCATCCGTAATAAGGAGCAAGCCCTGTACGTATGAACAGTTTTCTCACTTTGTCAATAAATCTGAAATTGCGGTCGGTGCTGTCCAGGTATATCGATTCAAAACTATTGTTACCGTACTGGTAATAATGCGCTTGTGCGTAACCGTCAGACGGGCTGCCGTTGATGCAGGTGAATGAACTCACCAGCCACCTGGAAGCCGGGGTTACCGGGCCTGTTGTAAGGCGCCAGTAATAAACGGTGCTGTCCAGCAGCGTAACCCCGGGCACAAACCTGATGGCTCCTCCCGAATCTGTTACACTGCGTATAACCTTTACCGGTGAATTAAATTGCATGGTAGTATCCATCTCCATCACGTATTCTTTTTCTGCAGCCAATGGATTTGCTGTGGAACCAACCAGTTCCAGGCTTCCCCCGGTATTTCCAACGATGGCATAATTGAACGGGAAAACCGGCCTGATCTCATCATCCAGTATCTCAAATTCCTTAGATATGCTGTTATTCGTTTCCGATAGTTCCTGCACTTCCGAATCGGCATCCAGCGTTACCATGATGCTGTTGGTTCCTTTATCAAGCAGCGGGTTAATGGTAAGCTGCACCTGTATGGTATCTTCGCTCAGGGTTGCTTTTATCCGGCGGCTTTCCAGCAGTCGGATTGAATTATCCGGGCGCTGGTGCCTGATCATCACAGAAATGGAATCATTTATTGCCTTACCGATGTTCAGGATCTTAGCCGTAACCGTTACCTTTTCATCGGCCACGCTAATAACCGGGGGATTGAAAGTAATGAGCGAATCTTCAATGGTGTAATCAGGTTTTGTAAACGGGTTCAGCCTGATGGCCGGGTCGCCATGATAGGTTATCTCTTCGGCATGTATGCGTGATGCGAAATCATTGGTATACGTGTTTACCATGTATTGCATCGTGTTTTTCATGATATCGCCGATGGGTTGTCCATACATCTGGTCTGATAAATTGCTGTCGAATTTTTCTGTAAAGAAATTCAATTGCTGCGGCAATCCGAAATGCGTATCTGCAATAAAGCCGATGCCGCCCTTATTGGTTGCAAAAACATATTTCTCACTCAGGGTCCCTTTACTAACCGGCCTCAGCGTATCAAAAAGGTACAGGTTACCGGTATTGCAGCCGTTTACCATGATGAGCGGGTATTTACCGGTATTGTTATAATTCTGCGGATTATCCAGGTTGAATTCAAGTGTATTGGGAGATGAATGCCCGAAATAAGTAAGGTAACTCAGGCCTTCGTTAAACAGGTCGTCGATGGTTTTATTGGAACCTACGGCTGTGTATTGGCCTGAATTCTTGTTAAACTGGTACACTTTTCCGCCGAAAGACGTATCAGATAAACTCTGTTTGTACCCATCCATGAAAAAATTGATCAGGTTGGATAATGAGAGGTCATCAATGGCGCCCGTTATCTGCGCTACATTTTTCATCCAGCCTTTACCGGCATTTGTCTGCGGGCCGCTTACCTGCGCCAGTTCAAATTGCTTCACTTTATCCAGGTAATCGCCAACTTCTGTACCGCTGATAGCAGATAAACGCCCCATACTTACCTGGGTATACGATTGCGTTCGGCCTGCAAATAACAAGTTATCGGATGCCGGGTAACCAAATGTTGGTATCAGCGCCAGTTTCTCCACATTCGGATCAGATTCAAACCGCTTGTGTTCCGTATATACCAGGCCTTTTCCAATCAGGTAGAAATATTTGGGAGAAACATTGAAATTGGTGAGGGCATAACGGCCAAAATTCCTGAGAGCGACCGGGTTGTGTTTTACCCCGTACGCAAACTGGTCGGTAATTTCATTGATATCAGCTAATATGGCATTGAACCCGCCACCGGCTACACTGCTCCGGTAAGCCCGGTAATTCTCCACATGGTTATTTCCCAAACCGTCGTTGTAGAGGCTGGGATGGCTGATGATCACATAATCTCCCTGGTTTTGAGGCAAGGCATAATTCACAAAATTCCGCTGGGTGAATTGCTGCACAAATCTGGTATTGACCGGTTCGCTGTTAAGCAATACATATGATGCGGCCGTAGCTGTGGCCGGTAACACAAACCTGAGGGTGGCTCCGTTAATATCTGCGGTTAGCCGTTGCTGATTGGTACGGTCATACAATAACGGTGCCGCAGAACCGAAATTGAAATTGGTTATTTCAAGGTAACGGGGACCGCCGGCCTCCAGGTTAAAACTGAACTGCGATTGCCCTTCAAAATTAAAATTGTGCGGATAGGTTAATTCATAACCCGCCACTACAATCTTGTCGGAACCAAAACCTGCATTTACAAATTCAATATTGGCGGAACCGGATGAAATCAATGATAACGGTATACCTGTTACATGAAACCTTTTTATACTGTAACCATTTAATAAGGTATCGGTGAGTGTTGTCCCGTTCAGTTTAAGCCTTACGGAACGGAGTACCGGAGAATTTCCTGCAATAACGGCGCTCAGCGTGGAAGTGCCACCGCTGATATCTACCTGCAGCGTATGGTTAGAAACCAGTGAACCTGGAAATACATCGCTGCTCGTCCAGCCCTCACCGGTTTCATATGACGATGAATACAATAATGTACCATAATCTATGGCGAACCCGGGATTCTGTTTCACTTTATAATTTTTCTGAAGCGTATACATGAAGCCGGTTTCTGCAGGAAGTACGTTACCTGCCACATTATTGGCCGTATTTGTCATCCGTTTGTTAATTCCATTGTTCACGGTAAGGAAGTAGGCAGCCGTATCGGTATACAGGCTGAGTTTGTCCCACATTTGAAGGCTGTCGTACTTATATAAGGATTTATCCACCTTACCGTCATTGGCCGTTCCGTAAAACTCAATAAAATCGGAAGTGCCCATGATGCCGGAGGCCGTTGATGTATAAACCGGCACTTCTTCCCCGTTATGCCATAACTGAAAATGTTCGGAAGGGGTATTGGCAAGTCCAATAGATGCGAGAGAAGGCTGGCTGATGCGGTATAAACCATTTACGCCAACTTTAAACCTGAAATAGGTTTTATTGAAATCTACCCATTCATTATTATACGACTGGGCATTTGCAGTAAAAGCGCTGAATACCAGGATTAATCCGGCTAAAAATTTAATCATCAGTTCAGTTTCAGTTAATAAATCGTTTTTCCACAACAATTATTGCCAAATAAACGGCCAATTCATGTATTGGAAAGAGCGGATCAAGGGTTAACGGCCTGTCGGTAAGCTGTAAGAGCTAACAAATATAAATTTTTTCCTCCGTTTTTTTGAGCATTTTTTGGATAATTTTGAGCCTTTCAATGAAATAAATATGCTGAATATTATAGAAGAATTAAGGTGGAAAGGGATGGTACAGGATATTATGCCCGGCACAGAAGAACAGTTATTAAAAGAAATGACAACCGTATATATCGGTTTTGACCCAACGGCCGATAGTCTGCATATAGGCAGCCTGGTACCGATTTTGTTGCTGGTACACCTGCAAAAAGCCGGCCATAAGCCCATTGCATTGGTTGGCGGAGCCACGGGAATGGTAGGCGACCCAAGTGGGAAAAGTGAGGAAAGGAACCTGTTAAGCGAAGATGTGTTAGCTAAAAACGTGGCTGGCGTAAAGGCACAATTGGAAAAATTCCTTGATTTTGATCCTTCCAAACCGAATGCGGCTGAAATGGCCAATAATTACGACTGGTTCAGGGATATAAGTTTCCTCGATTTTATCAGGGATATCGGAAAGCATATCACGGTAAATTATATGATGGCCAAGGATAGTGTGAAAAAAAGGCTGGAAGGGGAATCCGGCATGTCTTTTACGGAATTCAGTTACCAGTTGATTCAGGGTTATGATTATTACTGGTTATATAAAAACAAGAACTGCCGGTTACAAATGGGAGGCAGCGATCAGTGGGGAAATATTGTTACAGGTACCGAACTGATACGCCGTAAAATTGGCGGAGAAGCGTTTGCATTTACCTGTCCGCTGATAAAGAAAGCAGACGGCGGCAAGTTTGGCAAATCTGAAAAAGGCAATATCTGGCTGGATGCGGAAAAGACAACGCCCTATCAATTTTACCAGTTTTGGCTGAATGCTTCTGATGAAGATGCTGCTTCCTGGATAAGGATTTTCACATTTATTGGCAAACAGGAAGTGGAGGAACTGGAGAAAGCCCATCATGAAGATCCGTCCCAGCGGCTATTGCAAAAACGGCTGGCAAAGGAAGTAACCCTTTTTGTTCATGGAACGGATGCTTATGAAAAAGCGCTGGAAACTACCCAGAAACTGTTTTCCAATACCAGTGCACCTGCAGATACCCTGAGTGAAAATGAACTTGAATCCATTGAAGGTATCATCAGGCAGGATTACCCTGTACAAAAGATCAATGAAGGAATAGATATAGTAAATTTATTATCTGAAACCGGCGTTTTTAAAAGTAAGGGAGAAGCTAAAAAAATGATTCAGAACGGTGGGGTTAGTGTCAACAGGGCCAAGATAAATGACCTTCGACATATAATAAATTCATCTAATTTATTGCATCAGAAATATATCCTGGTCCAGGTTGGCAAAAAGAATTATTTTCTGCTGAAAGCGGTATAATCACCCGGCAGGTAATTCCCTGAAATAATCGTTACAATGGCTACTTTTTAAGCTGTAGATGGAATGAATACAATTTTCATAGTATGGGAAACTGACAAATACTAGATCGGAAGAGCACACGTCTGAACTCCAGTCACCAGATCTGATCTC
>CALKVC010000151.1 GCA_937996595.1 uncultured Chitinophagaceae bacterium | reverse complement strand
TTTTCTTATAGCATTCATATATTTGGTCTAATTAATATTTAATTTATGTATAGAGCAATACCAGATATCTTTAGAAAAATGGCAGTGGAAAGCCTATTTGACACCCAAACCTTAAAAACTTGCTGGCAGACTTGGAGGCCTGCAATTCAAAATATTCTTGGATCTAATTATTCAGAAAATGATATTATTAACCTAGGTGATCATTTATCTGAGATTTTCCAGTCCACTGGAGGGGCTGGTCGTGGGCAAGGAGAATTATCGGGTGGCGGTACCGCATGGGAATCTTTGGTGTGCTGGTATGTTAACTTATGTACAGTTGGAACTAGAACTGTTGCTATCAAAAAAATGAGTTTAGTTCCAAAACCTATACAAGATGCGATTACAGTAAATTATGGGAGTTTTGCTTGTAATACTGAATCAGATATTACTGTAATTGTTTTCCCAGACGAACCTGAATATAGTATTGATACAACTCAATTGTATGTTGTTGATAAAAATCAACATCAATTGAAAACTTTTGAAAGAGGAAAATTAAGTACTCAATTAATTAATTATCTTAACGATAGAGATTTTTCTAATTATGAAATTGGTATTATACAATGCAAAACTAATTGGAATGACAATGCACAAATTCCCATGCTTTGGGATATGATATACTCAGCTAACGGTTTTCCAGGAAGAAATATTTCGATAGGTAGAAACGGTTATTCCATTTCAGGAATAAATAGGTTTACTTATTCATTTGTTACAGTTCCTTCAAATAAAAAGGATACATTTAAAGGTGATTCAGTTAAAATAAAAAGAGTTACTCATCTTTCTGGTGGTAATTATTGGGGGAAACCCACAGTTCAAAATGTAGCTAGATCTTTAAAAGAAATATTTAATAATAATTTCCAGAATGGCTTCAATGCAAATATTAGAGATGATATTAAAGCATCCCTCTCTGAATTGAAAACTGGGACTTCTCTATCATATTTTGGACTTTAGGAAATATTCTTCAAGATTTCTAAAGCAACTGCTCTTGCCATTAAGGGTGGTACTGCATTACCTACTAAAGTAAACTGCGGCACTTCCATTTTCCTTTTATTGCCACCTGTTGACCGTTTCCCTTGGAAAACAAAAGAATCATCGAATGACTGCAATCTTGCCATCTCTCTTACGGTTAAAGCTCTAGGATTTGAATAGTGAATGTAATCATCAGCAATTGTCATAACAGTTGGGCTTTGTGAATCTGGTTTCAAAACATTATAGTTTCTTTTTTCAGATTCAAGACCAATCTGTTTTAATTTATTCTTTGCTAGATCGTAATCTCCAGCACTCAAAATAACATCAAGCCTTTTAATTACATCATCATTTTGTTTACTTGTTTTATGATTATGCAAAGGGGCAACCATATGTGTTAAATGATTCTCCAACTCATCGAAATTCCGAACATAGAAAGGATTCTTGGCATTTGCAAATCTCCCGTTCAAGCGGCCTTTTTTTGACCACTCAGCATAAGTAATTCCTTTACGTTCATCAATCTTCCCATCAATTGTTCTCTTTTTTACCAACGATAACATCTTCCCAGAAGTACCGTTGTACTTTGCTTTCACGTCTACTTTCTCATAATTAAATTTTTCTTCGTCATTTCCTACAAAATCTAAATCGTATAGTGCTTCGAAAATTGTAACCTTTTCTTTCCCTGAAACAGTTGCTGGTACTTGCTTAATTAAAGGCTGGTCTTTACGGCAACCGATGAATAAAACTCTTTCCCGGTTTTGGGGCACTCCATAATTTGAAGCCAATGCAACAAAAGGTTCATCAATTTTATAAAGCCTTATGTGCGATAAGATTTCATTAAACTCTGTTTCTAATTTAGCCTTTTTAACAAACTCGGTTAATCCATCCATGCACTCATCAAATGAGTAAGTATAAATCTCTAAAGCCTTCACTATTTCGTTTACATCATTAATAAATTCTCTTGCTGGTTTAAGGGTTTTAAAAGCTGTATTAACCCGTTCAACAATTGATTCTGATTCTATGGCAGTTAGAAAGTTGTTGAAATCTTCATAAAAGAAATCATTATCCAAATCACAAAATGCTTTTTCATTAATTACTTTCTTTCTGATATAAGCAAGTTCGTGTTCCCTTTTCAGCAAATTAAACCCGTGCCTGATTGTACTAATACTTGAATCGGTTTTGCTGGTTTTGTAATCAACAATTTTTGGAGTAAGAACCCTGAACTTATTTTCGACATTCTGAATATATCGTTCTTTTATTGCTTCAATTTCCTTTTCATTGGCTGTTTCAAATTGCAATCGCAAATTGTAACAATCAAGAATAAATGCTTGTACTTTTTCTTGCCGTTTTAGTTGAGCCACAAATTGAATTAACTGGTGAAACTCTTTCAAATCAACAATAGACCTGATTTCCTGTAAAATCATTTCTCGTATTCTTCCTTCTTCTTTTGTAAGAATTCCTTTTACATTTTCCATTACAAAGTACTTGGGTCTCAATTGCCTTATAACTTTTAAGTAATGTGCAAACAAATTATCTTTTTTATCAAATTTCTTTCGTTTGCCTGCAAGACTAAAACTTTGACAAGGTGGTCCACCGCAAACAACATCAACTTGTTTGCCTTTTAATCTCTTTATTAAATTATCTAGGAAGTCCGGCTCACTAATATCTTGTCGTAAGAATTCAGCATCAAGTCCTAATTGATAATTGTACCGTGCAAGGTGAGTTAATTCGCAGTTTTCATTTATATCACTTCCCAACAAGAAATCATAAAGCTTATTACCATGTTCTGCTTGTAAAAAACCCTCGCTGAATCCGCCAGCTCCAGCGAACAAATCCAAAAATGTAATTTTTTGTTTGCCCTCGTAATATTCCTGAACTTCGCAAACCATCTTTACATCTGTATTACCTCTACGGGTGTTTACAAGCGAAAGTATTTTTTCTTTTATTTTTTTATCTGTTAGTTGAGCATGAGGAGCTGACTCTAAATGTTTTTCAACTTCTTTTTTTAAGAATGACAGAAATTTATTTATCCCTTTGTGGTTATAACAACTATCTTTTACAGATTGGGACGCATTATCCCAATCCTTCTTTTTAATTTTTTCGCCAGTAGCGACTTTTACCTGTGCTTCTTTTTGACGAAGAACTAGGTGAATAGGAAAAAGCTTGTTTTTATCAGCTTTACTGTCGAGATAGAATTTTACATTAACCATTGGGGGATTTAAATTTACGGACAAATTTACGGACAAATTTGGATTTGCCAAATATTTTAGTAATTTTTTTCTTTTCTTCTAAATATATTATAAATCAGCTCGTAATAACGCAAGCTGATACAAGTGCATATTGGATTAATTTATTGCAATTAAAAAATCCTGCCTCATCTACAAAAAAACACATACCTATTCCGCGAACCCTCCACAACTGTTATAAAATATTCCATCGGTACATTTTCATGTATCTCAAATGCTTTGGATAAGCGTTTCTAAGGAATGCATGTTGTTAACATTACATAAGCCGTTCCTACGGAACGGAAGCGCATTGGCATTTCAGGTTACCCATCTATTGTTCCGCCGGAACAATTTTGTTATGTACTTGCAGGCAATGTCTGTGGCGCTGAGGGTGCGGACCTTTTCATATCAACTTTATTTTTAAAAAGATGTTTTTCTGCAACGCCTGTGCCGGAGACATTGCTATGAAAAAACTGCCCCGAATGCACAAATAAAATCATTCGTGTATTCGTGGCTTATTTCATGACATCATGGTTCCCCAGGCACGAAGCATGCTACATAACATTAAAATCACACAGCAGGAACTTACACTATACAGGAAATCCTTATATTAGTAGTACTTAAATATGATCCTTTTATTTCATAAAATAAAATCAACATGAAATACAAAATAGGCACAAAAGAAAAACCAATGCTTTTAAAAACGCCGCCATTGTCATCGGAATATACCATGCATACCGATGAAAAAGACGGCAAAGAAGTATTGGTTTGTACCGTTGGCAAAACGGTATTGTTGTACAACATGGCCTGCCTGGACGATTTACACAACATGCTTAAAAAACACGGCGACTGGATGGAACTGGGCAGCGCCGATGAACAAAAGCCGGCTAAAGAAGGTACGGTGGAAGCATGGGGACGCTCAGAAAAAAATCCTGCCGGCGGCTGGTACGGGCTTAAAAAAGGGCTTCGCGGCCGGTTTGGCATGTATATTCCGCCTTTAATGGAAGCGCTTGGCCTGGCAGAAGTAACACACGATGCCAAAGGAAATAAGATGCGGGCGAAATAGTACGACGGGTGATAAATTATTTTTTAAAGCCGGGTAGTATACTGAAATTTTTATTTGTTGCCACGAATGCACGAATAAAAGAACTCGTGCATTCGTGGCTGTTATAATATAATGGTTCTTGAGTCACGAACCATGGATTGGTTTTTCTTACCACACTGGAATGAAGATTTAAACTGGGGTATCCAAAGCCCGCCAGGTAAATTTTATTTCAAGTTAAGGTTTCCCTCTGTGATACTTTGTGAACATAACTTTGTAAACGCTGTGGTTACTGTATTTTTTTCTTATTGAGACAGCATCCGGCCTAAAACCAATAATTTCCAAATGAAAGCAATCATATACACAAAATACGGCCCGCCGGAAGTAGCCAGGTTAACAGATGTGGTTAAACCGGTACCGAAAGACAACGAAATATTGATAAAAGTGTATGCATCTACCGTTAACAGAACCGACGCCGGCTTCCGAAGTGCAGAATATTTTATTTCCCGTTTCTGGAGTGGATTGCTCCGGCCAAAACATCAAATACTGGGCTGCGAGTTTGCAGGCATGGTGGAAGAAACCGGAAAAGCCGTAACCACATTCAGCAAAAACGACAAGGTTTTTGGGTTCAACGACAAATCGTTTGGAGGTCACGGAGAATATTTGACCATTGCTGAATCGGATGCTGTAACCACCATTCCCGAAGGGATAAGTTTTGATGTTGCAGCTGCCATTACCGAAGGCGCGCATTATGCACTGTGTGATATCAGGGCAGCCAAAGTGAAACCGGGGCAACAGGTGCTGGTGTACGGGGCTACCGGAGCCATTGGTTCTGCAGCCGTGCAATTATTAAAACATTTCGGGGCAACGGTAACGGCTGTGTGTAATGCTAAAAATGTAGCGCTGGTTAAAGCCCTGGGTGCCGATACGGTGATTGACTATCAAACACAGGATTTTACAAAAACAACCACCACATTTGATTTCATTTTTGATGCGGTGGGTAAAAGCTCCTTTAAACAATGTAAGCCTTTGCTTACGAATAAGGGCATTTACATTTCTACCGAACTGGGAAAAAACGGGGTGAATATTTTGCTGGCACTTACTACGCCAATTGGGGGTGGAAAAAAGCTATTATTCCCGCTTCCGGCCATTTCAAAAGAAGATGTCATCTTTTTACAAGAGCTGGTGCAATCCGGTGCATTCAAACCGGTGATTGACAGAATATATCATTTAGATCAAATTGTGGAGGCTTATAAATATGTGGAATCGGGAGAGAAAACGGGGAATGTTATTTTGAAAGTTGCGGAATAATTATTTTTTGCCACTAAGGCACGAAGGCTCAAATTATATGATTCCGGTAATATTGGTATTTCTTATCCTAAATCATGTTTCGTGTGCCACCATGGCATCGGGCCTTTCAAGTGTTGAAATGCAGGAAGCGCATTCCCGGATATAATAGATTAAATAAAATTTACCTTTATTAAAGTAATTTCTTCAGATCTGCGTCATCATTGTTATGGAGATGACTATAAACTCATTAATGACCGAAACAAAACAAATATCATTAACAGAAACGATCAAAAAATTTGGAAATAAACTATTTGGGTTTGTACGCGGTAAAGTAAAAACCAATGAAGATGCCGAAGATATTTTACAGGAAGTGTGGTATCAATTGAGTAATCTTACAAATTTAGATGCCATTGAAAATACCAGTGCCTGGCTTTATTCGGTTTCCCGTAATAAGATAACGGACTTCTATCGTAAAAAGAAAACTGATAACCTGGAAGACTATGCTTACGAAAATGAAGAAGGAGACTTCTTAATTAAAAATGCCTTACTGGCAGATGATAGCAATGATCCTGAACTGGCCATGTTTAAAGAATTATTCTGGGATGAGTTGAGCCTGGCTTTAGATGAACTTCCGGAAAACCAGCGGTATGTATTTATTCAAAACGAAATGGAGGATAAAACCTTACAGGAAATAGCAGATGAAAGCGGAGAAAATTTAAAAACAATCATCAGCCGTAAAGGCTATGCCGTAAAACATTTAAGAAAAAAACTATTCTCTTTATATAATGAATTAAACCTTTAACATGATAAACAGGAAACCAATATTTATATTAATACCGATCGCTTTGTTTTTTGCCATTGCTTTAATTACCATGCTATTGTGGAATGCACTGATACCGGTTATTTTTGGCTTAGGTACCATCTCGTATTTACAGGCTGCGGGTTTATTTTTATTAAGCCGGATCTTATTCGGGAACTTTGGATTTGGAAAAAGAAACAGGCCGTTTTTAAATCAGAAGTTTGGTGAAAAAATAATGGATATGACACCGGAAGAACGACAAAAATTCAAAGAAGCATGGAAAAGCCGCTGCAATAAATAAGGTCAGTATACCCGAAATGAAAAAAACCTGCAAATAATTTGTTTGCAGGTTTTTTTTATCCTGCAGTACATAGGCTATCCGCATATATAAACAAAGCAGGTTTAAAAAAATAAAGAAAAAATAAAGTAACGTTCCGTTTTATTCGTCTTCTATAACATAAACAATAAAAATATAAAAATGAACAAGTCAACTTTAAAACAAATTGCAGCCGGTATCTTTTTAGGAACATTCGTTTTCTTTACAGGGCCATTGTTATTCATTGTGTTGTTATTAAAATTCATATTCACTCCGTTTGGAATGGGCAGAATGATGATGGCACAGCGGTTTTCACCCGGAAGATTGGGTTTTCCTCCCCTTGCTTTTGCTGACAAGATCAGGGGAATGAACGAGGAAGAGTTCAATTCCTTCAAAGAAAAAATGCAAAACCGATTTAATGGCAGGTGCTAAAAACAACATTCCAAAATTTTAAAAATGTATAAAATGAAAATGAAATCAGGATTTTTAACCGTAATAGCAACGGCTGTAATTACAACCGGAATATTATTCGCCGCTATTGGAAAGCCAAAATACTTTAGCAAGTCATATTTTAAAGCGGAATGCAACAAAGTATGCAACACTGAAAATAAAAGTAAATAACAAAATAGAAGTTAACACAAATTGCAGCTGCTTACAACTATGTTGAACCGGAACAGCAAACGGGGAATGTAATTCTAAAAGTAGCAAAAAATGATGCTTTTTTACCTCTAGCGCAGGTCTCCTGACCTGTGCTACTTCTTTACTTGTAACAGCTAAGTGACGGGAAGGCAACAGGTCAGGAGACCTGCGCCAGGAGGGGTTTATTTTAGTTCAATGTAACCCATTCAATGCATATTTTGGTTTTACTTTAAAATTCTTAACAACTGGATTGTAATCCACAATTTTATATAAATTCTGGGATTATAATCCAAGGAATAATAGAAAATGTAATTCAAAATAACCTGTTTAAGGGTACATCATATATTGTTACCAAAATAAAAGCCTGTAAACTTGATCGCTTACAGGCTTTTTTATGAATTTACTTTACTGCTTTATTATAGTATGATCAGCTGTTTTACCGTTACCGTGCCATCACTGGCCGTTAACTTCAACCGGTAATTTCCTGCAGCAATTGTTGTTGCCAGTTGTATTGAATAAACTGCATTGTTGCCTGCTATTTTCAAGGCTGCCGTATGAACAGTTTGTCCGGCAGTATTAATGATCTGTGCCTGGTATGTTCCCGCCGCCACATTGCTGAATAGCATATTGATCCTTTTTCCTTCTACAGGGTTTGGATATACCGTGATGTCGCTTGTTGTTTTTGTACCCGCCACTTTTACAATGGAACTGTACTGCAACCTGCCATCGGCATTAATGGCTTTGATGCGATAGAAATTATCGCCTGCTGCAGCCTGGTTGTCAATGATACGGTAAGATGCATTACCACCGTTGTTCATTACCGGTGTTTTCTCCGTGATGGTTGCAAAGTTTCTTCCTTCGTAGCTGCGCTCTACTTCATACCTGGAGATATTGGTTTCCGTTTCAACATTCCAGCTAACCGTTACCGTAGTTTTGTTGTTACGAACGGCTTCAATTTTTGTAATGGTTACCGGCAACACCACAGCCGGTTTAAATATTACCATGAACCTGTCGGCAGCATATGAGCCCGCAGCTGCTGCTGTAACACTGAATGTTATGGTTGTGCTGTCGGCCAGGCTGATACCGGTTACCGTTTGCAGGTGTTTATCTACCAGCAAAGCGGAAAGGTTTGTATTTGCCATATTCACAGGTGCAAACTTTAATGTATAATTTCCGGCACGCATGTTACCGATGTTGTAGTAAATGGTATCTTCCGCCTGCACCGTATGCCTGGCTTCCAGCGCCAGCGCCTTGCCAAACCGTTTGATTCCGAAGTTTTCACTGCTGTTGGCAATCTTCACCGCATCGGTTGCATCCAGCTCATTGCTGTAAGCATCGTCAAATGTTACTACATTACCGTCAGACATCGCACCGGTTGCATTGGCCATGCTTGCCCGGAAGAATTGTTTCACATCCGGAGCATCACCGGGCCTGTACGCTGAACCCTGTGCTTCTTCTTTTGCCGATTCTGTAAAACTGATCGTTCCTGTACCGCCGGCACTGCTTACCATGAATGCCTGCCCGGATTGTATAAACGGACTTGGCGTGGATGCGTCATAGTTAGTTGTACCTCCGGGTATCGGTTTCCAGCCATTGGCTGCGCTGATTGTTTGATATCCGCCAAGGCCATTGTACGTATTGGTAAGCAACGGATCCCATACATAGAAAATGTCTGCTACATCGGGCGCTGCACTTTTGGTGAGCTTCCTGAAATCAATGGCCGATGCATAAGGATTACCAACAGACTCAAACTTACCTGCCGGTACAGTGATGGTTGCCGGTGCATTGCTACCTTTTGTATACAGTTGCCCGCTGGTTCTTAAGGTTACCGCTGTTGCCGGTGCAGCTGATGTTGTTACTGTTCTGTCTCCCCTTACAAAGAACATATATCCTTTGGTATTGGCTATTGGCATACTTGTATTGGCCACACCGTCCCAGCCGTTTGTAGCCGAGTTGTATGATTTCATAGAAGGACCGGCCGGGGTATAGATATCAAAACCCAAACCAACAGCTCCTGAAATATTACTTGTTATGATTGAGCCATAACCCGGGTGAATGTTAGATGCCAGCGTGGTATTATTTTCCTGCCATGCCTCACGTATGGTTGAACCACTGGTTGGAACGGCAAGGAATTGCCATGCTTTTGGATGACCTGGGATATAACGTTCTACAGTTACATTTCCGATAATATCGTTCCCGCTATTGAGCCCGTTATTAGTAAGATCGGCAACATAGCCGGTACCTGCTGCATTGGATACAATGGTTAAGTTTCCATTGGTTGTTAATACCGCATTGCTTGTTCCAAAGCCAACCCTGCCGGTTAATTTAAGGGTGTCGTTTGTTCCGGTTAATCCAACACCATTAGCATTACTTATTGTAAGATTTTTTATACTATTATTTAAAAATGTACTGCCGGAAATTGACTGAGCGGCAATTGTTCCATTGAGTTCAAGGGTGCCGTTTGTTATATCCAGCGTGCCGTTGTTGGTTATGCTTCCTGCAACCTGCAGTGTTGCATTGGTTACACTTAATGTAGACAATGGGTAGATCACCAGGTTATTAACCGAAACAGTACCTGAAGTTAACTGCGGGTAAACATTTGGCAATGTAAGAACCGGGATGGTGACTTCCGGGCATGATGCATTTGGCAATTGCCCGTCTGACCAGTTGGCCGGCGTATTCCAGTCACTGCTCACAGCACCCGTCCATAAGTTGTGTATGGCTACTTTCGCATTGTTTGAATATAACTGTAAACCGCAACCGCTGTTTTGCACCAGCGCCCTGTAGAGGGTTGTTGTTGTGATGCCGGAATATGAAAGTGATGTGCTGCTGTTGGCAATATTTGTCCAGGTGCTTCCGCCGTCTGCAGAACTTTCCCAACGGATCACATTGCCGGTATTACCGGTAAGATTCAATGTTCCGCTGCCACCAAAACATATTACAGCATCATTTACTGTGCCTGCAATGGTTGCTGCGCTGATGGCAATTGTTCCGTTTGCACTGTTATTGATACAGGCACCAGTTGTAGTAACTGTATAATTAAAAGTGCCATTTACTAAAGGTGATCCCGAAATAGTAAATATGCCTGCTGAGTAAATTCCTGTTACACCTGCCGGTAATCCGCTTACTGTTGCCCCCGTACCACCGCCGCCAATGCTGTACGTGATATTGGTAATGGCTGTGTTAATACAGGTTGCCTGGTTGTTTGTTCCAACCGCAGACGTAAGTGAAATGGTTGAAGCGGTGGTTACATTTACCACTGATGTAGTGGCTGCGCAACCTGTTGAGGTTTGTGTGAATGTAAACGTTACCGCTCCTGCTGATACGCCTGTTATTACACCTGCATTGGTAACAGTAGCCCTTGTGTTATTGCTGCTCGTCCAGGTACCGCCTGTTGTTGGCGACAATGTGGCGGTGCTTCCGATACATACGGTTGCCGGAGCCGTTACAACAGGTAATGCATTTATTGTTACAGCTGTCGTTGTTCTGCTGCAACCCGTTGAAGTTTGTGTAAATGTAAAAGTAGCAGTGCCGCCGGATACGCCGGTTACAACACCTGCATTGGTTACTGTGGCTACTGAATTATTGCTGCTCGTCCAGGTGCCACCTGTTGTGGGCGATAATGTGGTGGTAAAGCCTGCACATATGGTTGAACTACCGGTAACGCTTACCGTTGGTAAAGCATTCACTGTTACGGTTGCTGTTGTTCCGGTACAACCGGTTGATGTTTGTGTAAAAGTAAAGGTAACGGTACCTGCTGCCACGCCGGTTATCACACCTGCGTTGGTAACCGTTGCTCTTGCATTATTGCTGCTCGTCCAGGTGCCCCCTGTTGTTGGCGACAATGTGGCGGTACTTCCGATACATACTGTTGCCGGTGCCGTTACTACTGGTAAGGCGTTAACCGTAACTGCTGATGTTGTGGCACTGCAACCTGTTGAAGTGCGTGTATAGGTAAATGTTACTATACCGCCGGATATGCCTGTTACAACACCTCCATTGGTAACCGTTGCTATGGAGTTATCGCTGCTTACCCAGGTGCCATTGTTTGTTGGCGACAGTGTGGTTGTAAAGCCCGCGCATATGGCTGCGCTACCGGTAATGCTTACTGTTGGTAAAGCATTAACTGTAACAGAAGATGTTGTTCTGCTGCAGCCGGTTGAGGTTTGCGTAAATGTAAAGGTTACAGATCCTGCTGCCACACCGGTTATTACTCCGGCGTTGGTTACGGTTGCAATAGCGTTATTACTGCTTGCCCAGGTGCCGCCTGTTGTGGGAGATAATGTGGCTGTGCTTCCTGCACAAACTGTTGATGGTGCAGTTACTGTTGGTAATGCGTTCACCGTTACAGCTGATGTAGTGAGATCGGAAGAGCACACGTCTGAACTCCAGTCACCAGATCTGATCTCGT
>CALKVC010000150.1 GCA_937996595.1 uncultured Chitinophagaceae bacterium | reverse complement strand
ACCCTCGATGCTGCCTTACTAACAGTAACGGGTACGCTGAATTTTGCGGCCAATGGCGGTTTGAAATCGCTGCTTACAACCGGTTCAAATGTTATCGTGGCTAATACGGTTACTGGTGCATCTGCAGTAAACGGATGGGTGAATGGTAACCTGCAAAAAAATATTGCCACACCTGGTATTAGAATATTTGAAGTAGGTGATGTTTCCAATTATACTCCTGGTTCTTTGAACATAGCTGCTTCCGGATTTACTGCAGGTAGCCTGAGGCTGTCCACCAGGGCCGGCATCACTACGGCATCCGGGTTTGGCACACTTAGTTTACTTTCCTCAGATTGTATCAACAGGGTCTGGTCATTAACCATCCCTTCGGGCAGTACTTTTACCGGAAACTACTCAGGCACGTTTAATTATGTACCCGGTGATGTTTTGGGAAGCCCAACAATTCTCAGTTTAAGAACAGGAATCTATATCGGTTCTATGTGGCGCTATTTTGTTACGCTTTCTGCACCTCCCATGCAGGTTACAACCGCCGCAGGAATTATTCCGATGCCTACAAATGACATTGTTTTTGCAATGCCAAAACCAGTAACTATTTCAGGTGTACTTGTTACGCCTAAAATGTATGATGCCGGAACAGGCGCTACGCTTGATTTCAGCACGGCGGTAATCAATGGCATTAATCCCTGGAATTTCGTTACCATCAGCACAACTTTTGCAACCGGTACATTTGCCGATAAACACGCTGGCACAGGAAAGCCCGTAACCATCATCAATACCAGTCTGTCAAGCCCGGGCCTGGATGCCAATGCCTATGTATTAAGCGCCCAGCCAACCGCCAGCGGAGACATTACACAACGGCCACTAACGGTTACGGCTGTTAGTAATACCAAAACATATGACGGAAATACCAGTGCTGCAGCCATTCCCGTTATCACACCGGCGGGGCCAACGGGGTTGCAGGGTGCAGATGTAGCAGCGTTCACTGAAACATACGATACAAAGAATGCCGGTACAAACAAAGTACTCACACCTGCCGGTTTAGTGAACGATGGCAACAGCGGCAACAATTACGCGTACACTTTTGTGAATGACAATACCGGTATAATTAATAATATTCCAATTACTAACCTCACCGCAACACCGGGTTCTATTGTATGTAACGGTGGCACCACCACGCTAACTGTAAGTGCAAGCGGTGGTGACGGCGCACTCGAATACAGCCTGAGCGGAACCGCAACTTTCCCTTACCAATCTTCACCGGTATTTACGGGTGTTGGTGCAGGTACATACACGCTAACGGTAAAGGATGAAGATAATTTTACAGCGCAATTGACAGGTATTGTGGTTGGCCAGCCCGGTTTATTATCCGGAACAATCACAAAGAATAACGTGAGTGCATGTGTTGCTGCCAATGGTTCAATTACCGTAACGCCGGCAGGTGGCAGCGGGGTTTATAATTACAGTTGGACAGGCCTTACCGGTTTAGGTGCCACTACGCCTTACACAGCAGGAAACGTGTCAACCATTTCCGGTCTTGATATAGGATATTATAATGTAACCATTACTGATGCAAATGGATGCGGCGTGGAAACCATTTCAAATATCCATATTCAGTATGCATTCTCTGTTGTTGTTACCAACAGCGGTAGCACCACCAGTGCCTGCGGTAACAACGGTACAATCATATTGTATGGTAACGCGGGTGTTCAGCCTTATACTTACAGTATAGATGGCACTACTTATCAGAGCAGCAACCTGTTTACCGGCATGGCAGCAGGAACATACACCGGTTACATCAAGGATGCAGCAGGTTGTGTGGGTACCAAACCAAACATTGTAATTGCAGCGGCAGCGCCAATAGTGGTTAATCCGTTTGTACGTAATGCGAGCAGTTGTGGTAACGACGGTTCAATAGAAATATACAGGACAGGTGGTATACCTCCATACAGCTATAGCCTTGATGGAGTTACTTACCAGGCAAGCAATGTGTTCAGCGGCCTGGCAGCAGGAGCATACACAGCGTACGTGAAAGATTCTAAAG
>CALKVC010000149.1 GCA_937996595.1 uncultured Chitinophagaceae bacterium | reverse complement strand
GATTCAATATTCCGTGTTCCTTGTTCGACATTCATCTTACACTTTCTTCTCCGAGAAAAGAATAATGAACAAGGAATCCTGAACAAGGAATGTCGAAGTAAAAGGCAGCTTTCCGTTCATGATTCAATATTCCGTGTTCCTTGTTCTGCATTCATTTCCTCATTCGTTTTTTATAAGTTAACAAATGAATATTAATTGCATCACATCAACACCGGCACCAACAACCAGCAAAATAGCGTAATCAGTACCACGCAGATCAAATTCAATATAAATCCGGCCCTGACCATATTGCCTAATTTGATATGGCCGCTGGCAAATACGATCGCGTTGGGCGGTGTGCCCATGGGTAACATACATGCACAACTGGCGCCGAGTGTCATGGGAATGCCTAATAACAATGGATTGATGTGCAATGCATCAGCCACAGCAGATATTACCGGTGCCATCACAATAACCTGGGCGATATTGCTCGTCACTTCACTTAAGAATACGGAGATGAGCGTTACAACAAATATCAAGACCAGGATATTCCCGCTGGCAAAGGAAGCAATGTAATTACCCAGGCTTTCCATCAGCTTTGCCTCTTCCAAAGATTTTGCCATAGCGATACCGCCGCCAAACAACAACAATATTCCCCAGGCCATTTTTTTGGTGTCAGCCCATTCCAGTAATCTTTCTTCCGGTTCATCTTTGCTTCTTCCGCTGGGAACCATGAACAAACTGATGGCACCAAGCAATGCAATGATGCTGTCGTCTAACTGAAAAATTTGTTGAGCGTTGTTGATGATGTCTTTGCTGATCCATAAGAAAGCAGTACTGCAAAAAACAATGAGCACCCTTTTTTCCTGTCGCGACAGCGAACCCATTTCTTTTAATTCATTTACAATATAGTTTTTCCCGTCAATGCTGTGTGAAAGATGATTCGGGTACAGCCATTTCACCAGTACGATGTATAGTACATACAGGAGTACAATTGCCAGGGGCATGCACAACAGCATCCAGTTTAAAAAATCAATGCCATGTTTGTAGTGTTCATTCAAATGCCGTACATAAGCCACGTTTGGCGGTGTGCCAATGATGGTTGCAATACCGCCGAAATTACTGGCATAAGCTACAGACAGCATCAGGGTGAATGAAAAATTTGCCGTATTGGCTTGGCTGTTCGCATGGCGGCTGATGACCTGTATCACGGATGCGGCAATCGGGTACATCATCATGGCCGTGGCTGTATTGCTTAACCACATGCTGAGAAACCCGGTTGATAAGATAAAACCCAGGATGATCTTGTCGCCGTTCGTGCCGGTTATCCTGATGATGTTCAGCGCGATCCGTTTGTGCAGGTTCCATTTTTCTATGGCAATGCCTAAAAAGAAACCTCCCATGAATAAATAAATGATGGGGTCTGAGTATACCCTGGATGTTTCTTTGATGGAATTGATATGTAACAGCGGGTAAAGGACCAACGGCAGCAGTGCAACAACGGCCAGGGGCATGGCATCCAGCACCCACCAGGCAATCATTAATATGGCCAGCGCCAGTACCTGGTTTGCTTTTGCATCTACCCCAAATGGATTGATGAAATAAAAACCGGCGGCCAATAATATTCCTGTAACAAGCGCCAGTTCCTTCCTGTATTTCCTAAACCAAAGTTTCATGGCTAAATATAATCCAGTTTCTTTAAATTGAATCCTGTAGACAATTTTCCATTTTATTTACCCATATTTCAAATCTTTTTTATGGCAGACTTAGTTAAAGAATTCAACGATTACCGGACAAGGATGAATGAACTTATCTTAAGCAAAGACAACCTTGTTATTAAACGATTATGGAATCTTGATACCAACACCTATGCAGCCGGTGCACTGGATGTAAAAACAAAAGAACTGCTGGGCCTTGTGGCAAGCATGGTGCTGCGCTGCGATGATTGTATCAAATACCACCTGGGTAAATCACACGAGTTAAAGGTATCATCGGAAGAGATATATGAAGTGTTTGCCGTAGCGAATATAGTTGGCGGTACGATTGTTATTCCGCACACAAGAAGGGCGGCGGAGTATTGGGAAGCGTTGAAAATGTAACCCCGCTGGCTTTGCATGTTGGTAACGATGGTGGAATTTGGTCAGGGCCCGGATATAACAATTCAGCATTGAACCGTAAGGCTGTTTCATTAGGGGCAGCACAATGACATATAACGGGCAAACACCCGGTTATTATTATTGCTTTCAACATTTTAACCTTGCTTATTTACAGGAATTCTATAACTTTAGGCATTAAAACAATGACGTATGAGTGATACGCTAACCACAGCAGTTCCATTAACCGCCAAAGATTTTGCAACCGACCAGGAAGTACGCTGGTGCCCGGGTTGCGGGGATTATTCCATATTGGCACAGGTACAAAAAGTGATGCCGACCCTGGGTATTCCTAAAGAGAATATTGTAATTGTTTCCGGTATCGGATGCAGCAGCCGCTTTCCATATTATATGAATACATATGGCATGCATAGTATCCATGGCCGTGCAACAGCCGTGGCCAGCGGATTAAAGGCGGCAAGGCCCGAGCTGAGCGTATGGATTGTTACCGGTGATGGCGACGGGCTTAGCATTGGCGGCAACCACACCATTCATTTACTGCGCCGCAATTTTGATGTGAATGTACTGCTTTTCAATAACCAGATCTACGGGTTAACCAAGGGGCAGTATTCGCCAACATCTGAAGAACATAAAATAACTAAAAGTACACCGTTCGGTAGTATAGATCATCCGTTTAACCCGCTGGCACTGGCCATGGGGGCTGATGCCAGTTTCATTGCCCGCACTATGGACCGTGACCCGAAGCACCTGCAGGCCATGCTGGTAAGGGCACAAGCCCACAAAGGAGCTTCTTTCCTGGAGATTTACCAGAACTGCAACATCTTCAACGACGGCGCTTTTGAAATATTTACAGAGAAAGCAAGCAAGGCGGATGAAGTCCTTTTCCTGGAACAGGGCAAACCTCTTATTTTCGGTGCGAGTCAAAATAAAGGGATAAAGTTGGATGGATTTAAACCGGTAATTGTAGAATTGGGTGAAGGCGCTTCAACAGATGGATTATGGATACACGATGAAAGGGATTTTTACAAAGCGCAGATATTGATCCGCATGTTTGACGACCCTAAATTACAGGGACACCTGCCCAGGCCATTTGGCGTATTTTATGAAACAGACCGGGCTTGTTATGAAGACGCCATGAGCATGCAGATTGATGAAGCTATAGCTCAAAAAGGAAAGGGAGACCTGGATAAACTGTTAAGGGGAAGAGAAACCTGGACAATCAGTTAAATCTCATACATAATCTTGGAGCGCCATCAAAACCGATGGCGCTTTTTTTTTGCATACAAACGGGGAATGGCCAAGGATAAAAAACTGTAAATTTGTACAGCAACAAAACCGATTGCATGCCTGCATTAACAATCAGTACCATTCAAACCAATCTTTACTGGGAGAACAAAGCCGCAAACCTGCAGATGCTGGAAGAGAAAATAAACGGCCTGTACCAGAAGACCGAAATCGTGGTGCTGCCTGAAATGTTCAGTACCGGGTTTAGCATGAAACCCGAACAGTTTGCAGAAACCATGGAAGGGTCAACCGTGGAATGGATGAAAAGGCTGAGTGCATCAAATCGTGTAATCATTACCGGTAGCCTCATCATAAAAGAAGCAGGTAATTATTATAACAGGCTTATATGGATGATGCCCAACGGTGAGTGCGGTTATTATGATAAGCGGCACCTGTTTGCCTTTGCTGAAGAAGACAAACATTATAAAGCCGGATCAAAAAGGCTGATAGCATCTGTTAAGGGCTGGAAAATAAACCTGCAGGTTTGCTACGACCTCCGCTTCCCGGTTTGGGCGAGGCAAACAGCAGATAAAAACAACGCCACACCGGAATATGACGTATTGATTTATGTAGCCAACTGGCCCGAAAAGCGCATCCATGCATGGAAAACTCTATTATGCGCCCGGGCCATAGAAAACCAGTGTTATGTTATTGGTGTAAACCGCGTGGGAAAAGACGGCAACGATATTTACCACAGCGGAAACAGCCTGGTGATAGATCCTTTGGGAGAAGTGCTGTACCATATGGCGGATGAGGAAGATGTATTTACTATAACACTGCAAAAAGACTGGCTGGAAGAAGTAAGGACTAAACTGCCTTTTTTAAAGGATGGGGATGAGTTTGTGATTAATAGTTCATAGTTTAGAGGTTTGAGGTTTGAGGTTTGAGGTTTGAATTAATGTTTCGCAAGTTAGACACGTAACTTTGAACTATAAACTAAATTTCATTTCTTCAAAATCATTTCCCGCACCACCTGCATCTTCTTATCATATCCTTTCATTAACGCATCATAACTGGTTGGTATATAAATATCCGGAATTACACCGGTACCCTTTTCGGCAATATGGTTGTATTGTACGATTCTGAACAGAGGAAGCCTTACCCTGGTTTTGGTATTAGGTAGTATGATATCAGGAATCAGGATGCCATTGTTTCCATACCATCCGCCGCCGGTTTCTTCGCCAACCAATGTTATGCCGGGTTGCCCTTTTACCGTATTGCAGAACAAGGATGATGCAGAAAAAGTAGGCCCATTAGTAAGCACATACACGTCTCCTTTAAATCCGTTGTGTTTTTTAGGCTGGTAGCGTTTTTTTTCCATATGCCTGATATGAAATTTTCCATCAGGCATTTTCCGGGAAATAAAAAACAATTCGAGGTTGTTTAGCCATTTACCTTTTATATACCTGGTATAAGGGGCTACTGTTCCAGTGTTTGCAAATAATGAATCTGCCACCCTGAAAGGTTTTTTCGAAATATATCTTGTGAGTTTGGTTGATAATGCCACTTTTCCGCCTCCGTTGCTCCTGATATCTATCACCAGGTTGGTTATTTGTTTTTTCCTGAGTGTTCGGAACGACCTTCTGAAAAACCCGTTTAATCGCCCGGCATTGAACGTATTGAGGGTCATAACGGCATATTTTCCACTGCTGTCTATGTCAAGCGAGCGGTGTCGGCGCAATGAATATTTTTGTTTTGGGGCTTTCTTCTTTTCAATCCGTGCTATACTGTCTTTCTTTACCGAATCTGCCGGTACCGTATACAACGATAATGTATCGGATTTTTCCTGCCCGGTACTGTCTATATAAGTTATGTTGTATTTTTTGCTGATGCCAAATATATTCCGGTGGAAATAGGGGAAATTGGAACTGATCCTGATATAATTGATGTTGTTGGCATACCCGTCTTCGGGCAGGTGATCAAACATTTTTTCAATTATCTTTTTATTAGGTACGCCATTGATGGATGTTACCAGGGTACCTCTTTTAAACAGGCTGTCTTTGCGGTTAAGGTTGCCCGTTACAGCCATGCTGTCGTTCCAGACTTTAAAAAAAAGGGGAAATGATGGAAACCGTTTGCCTTCACTCCATTTTACATATGCCCGGCTCATTCCCACACTCGTATGGCCGCAATGTATCTTGTCTACCATCGGGCTCAGTACCTGCCACACAAACTGAAGCTCATTCATGCTGTCGCCGATTGCCTGGTAATACTTTGAAAAATACCAGTCCATACTGTCTTTAGGCGTATACCAGTAAAGCGAAGGATGTTTGGCTTCCAGGATATGTTTAAGCAGCAGGTAATCTTCCTGTAAGGCCTTACGTGGATACTTTTGCAATGGGGAATAATGCTTATTCACAGCGCAGGAATACAGGCAAACAATAACGGAAAGGAACAGGAAAACCGGAATGCGCTTCATATCATCAACTAAAGAATAATCTGTTGAAATTAATTATTATTACGTTAATGATAATAAAAACTATACGCTTTGGGCACAGCTTGTAGAAATACGACGAGGTGGCCGGCAATCAGTTGACTGTTTTTACCATCCGGGTCCCCTGTCATTCAGCAAATGTGGCTGCTTGCCCGGTTGAAGCGAGTATTGGTTGTTTCCCTGCATCAGCGTTTTTAATGTTTGGGTAAACTGAAGCATGAGTTCCTGCAGTTGGAGGTCTTTTTTCTCCATGCTGGCAATCAGGGCTTTCACCAGTTCGTTTTCAACATGGCGCAAGGGGCTCATACTTCCGGGCAAAGAACTGTCAGTATACACGTTCCTGATTTTTTCCTGCGGATCTGATAACAATTGTTCGATAGACACATTGAGGGCAACTGAAATTTCTTCCAGTTGCGCCAGGGTGATATTGCTTATATCATTTTCTATGTTGCTTACAGATGCTTCAGAAAGCTTAAGCGCATTAGCCAGGTCTTTTTGTTTGATCTCCTTAATATTTCTCCATTTCCTGATGTTGGAACCAACCTTGAATTTGTATGCCTGTGCGGCTGTTTTTCTTCTGATCATAGTGTTATAGATTATGATGCAAACATACCTGGCATTAGAAGCATTTCCATGTTATTAAAAGCAGGAATCAGGAAGAAAATAGCAGTTATTTACGGTTTATTTCACCTGAACAAACCGGTGAATCAATACGGCTGTATATAAAAAATGTGTTACTCAGGCAGTTTGTGTATTTGGGATATATTATTTGGAAAGCGGAAAACAATTGGTTAATCAGGCCAGGTGATTCCATCCCTGGGCAACCAATTCATGTTTATTGCCGGCTCTTGTAATAAGTTTTTTTCCTTCTGCAGGTGCTGTCATATAACCAATGATGCTTATGCCGGGATTTGCTTTTATCTTTTCATAATCTGCCTGTGAAACGGTGAACAACAGTTCATATTCTTCCCCGCCACTGAGAGCACAGGCCGTAGGGTCAATTTTCAGTTTGTAGGCAAATTCTTTCATCTCGTCATTAAACGGAAGCTTGTCTTCATAAATAATACAACCGGTTTCGCTTTGTTTGCAGATATGCATCAGTTCACTGCTCAGGCCATCGCTGATATCAATCATGCTGGTTGGTACAATACCTGCTTCAGCAAAATAGTCAACCATGTCTTTTCTTGCCTCCGGTTTCAGTAAGCGCCCAACGATATAGGCCTGCCCTTCCAGGTCGGGCTGGGCACCGGTTTCCCGGAAAATCTTTTTTTCCCGCTCCAGCAGGGTCAGGCCAAGGAAGGCGCCGCCCAATTCACCGCTTACGCAGATAAGGTCATTTGCTTTTGCACCGCTTCTTTTTACATAATTATCCGGAGCTACTTCGCCAATTGCTGTAATACTGATGACAAAACCTTTTTGTGAGGTGCTGGTATCGCCTCCAACCAGGTCAACGCCATATTTGTCGCAGGCGGCATAAACACCTTCATAAAACTCATCCAGTGCTTCCAGGCTGAAGCGGTTGCTGAAAGCGATGCTGATGACAATCTGGGTTGGCGTGGCATTCATGGCATAAATGTCGCTCAGGTTTATCACTACCGATTTGTAGCCCAGGTGTTTCAATGGGGTGTAAGAAAGGTCAAAATGTATCCCTTCAACCAGCAGGTCGGTGGAAATGACGGTTTGCCGGCCAAAATGGTCTATCACGGCGCCATCATCACCAACACCTAAAACAGTTGATGCGTTTTTGATTTCCTGGTTCCTGGTCAGGTGGTCTATCAGGCCAAATTCGCCAAGGGTAGATATTTCAGTTCTGGTTGTATCAGGCATTATCTCATTTTTAATTTCCACATAAATTTTCCGTTTTCCTTAAAAAATTTCACAGAGCCTCCGTAGCTATTGAGGTCAACTTTTTTCGATTTATTATAGTTTTCAATATCCTTCTTATGACGGTAAAAGGTGAATACCATATTATTACTGTCAATAACATTGAAACTGGTTTCCTGGTACGGGAAGTCGTTTAATACTTCATAATATTTCAGTCCCTTGCTCATGAAATCTGTTTTTGATACAGGCCATCCCATTTGTTCAATCCTGAAATCTACGATCCTGTCAAATATCAGCAGGGAAGGCTGCTCCTTCAGTTTGTCTTTCTTACTCCTGGGTGTATACGTAACATAATTGCATGCTGTAAAAACGATGCAACTAACGATTACGGTTAACAGGTATTTTATCTTTTTCACTATTGTTTGTTGTAATCACTAAAAAGCGGCTCCATTGATGATTGACCTTAATTCATCATGTATGTTTCCATTAGTTGCCAGCAGGTGTGGCTGATAAGGGGAATAAGGGTTTCCTTTAAAATCAGTTACTTTTCCTCCCGCTTCTTCAACCATTAAGAAACCCGCGGCACTGTCCCATGCCTGTAAATTATGTTCATAAAAACCATCAAACCTGCCGGCTGCAACCCAGCACAGGTCAATGGCAGCGCTTCCAAGCCTTCTTACCGGAACACCCCTTCTCACCAGTTTTTCAAAAACCTGCAAGGGCCCGTTGGGAGCATCCAGGTACGTGTATGGGAAACCGGTAACCAGGCAACTTTTTATCACTTCGGTCTTATTGCTAACCGTTATTTTTTTGTCGTTGAGGAAAGCACCCATCCCTTTTTGTGCAAAATAGAATTCATCCATCAATGGATTATACACACAGCCGAGTAACATCTCCCCGTTTTTTTCCAGTGCAATGCTTACACAGCAAAGCGGAATACCATTGGAGAAGTTCACTGTTCCATCTATAGGATCAATAATCCATTTGAATTCGCTTTCTGTTTTTAATTCACCGGTTTCTTCGCTTAAGATGAAATGGTCAGGATATTCCTGCCTGATCACATCTATGATTGCTTTTTCTGCTGCATGGTCTGCTTCTGTAACCAGGTTGTTCATGCCTTCCTTGTGAGAGATGCTGAAAGCTCCGTTGAAGTAATGCTTAATCTGCTTTGCGCCGGCTTCCGCCGCTTTTATCAGGGTGGTTTTTAACATACTGCAAAGATAATAAGATGAAGGATATGAGATAGGGGATACAAGATACAAGATGCAGGATACAAGATACAGGATACAGGATTGGTGAATCTGTTTAATATTCCGGGAAGTCTTATTTTGATGTATGCATTGAAAACCCGTATTTCGTAATCAAATACTTGTTGTTGGACTTATCAGTTGTTATAGTGAACTTTAATGTGAAGTATTTCCTGGAGCAATGCCTGGATAGTGTTGTAAAGGCCTGTTCGGGTTTACAGGCAGAGATATTCGTGGTAGACAATAATTCATCTGACGGAAGCAGGGCTTATTTTGAGGGCAGGTTTCCTGAAGTTGCTTTTACCTGGCAAAATGACAATACGGGTTTTGCAAAAGCAAATAACAGTGCACTCGGAAAGGCAACAGGTAAATATATATTATTTATTAACCCTGATACCATTGTGCCTGAAGACTGTTTTCAGAAATGCCTTTCTTTTTTCAGGGTTACACCGGATTGCGGCGCATTGGGTGTAAAGATGATTGATGGAAGCGGAAAATTCCTCAGGGAAAGCAAACGTTCATTCCCTTCGCCGCTTACATCGTTTTTCAAGATGACGGGATTCACGGCATTATTTCCCCATTCAAAATTATTTGCCGGTTATTATGCAGGCCACCTGCCGGAAAACCGCAATAATGAAGTGGATGTGCTGGCTGGTGCATTTTTGATGCTAAGCCGGAAAGCACTTGAAAAAGTAAAAGGGTTTGACGAAGATTTTTTCATGTATGGGGAAGATATAGACCTTAGTTACCGCATACAGATTATGGGGTTTAAAAACTATTATTTTTCAGATACGGCCATCATCCATTTTAAAGGCGAGAGTACACAAAAGAATTCGGCCGGTTATGTGCGTATGTTTTATAATGCCATGCATCTGTTTGTACAAAAACACTACAGCAATAAGAAAATGGTGCTTGTTTCTATGAAAGCTGCTATTGCAATGAGCAGGTATGTTGCTTCTGCCGGATTGTTTTGTAAAAAGGCCTTTATGCGCAAGGCAGTACATTCCGCGCCGGCAGAAACCGCAATCATGGCATCCCAGCAGGATTTTGACAGCATCATCCACCTGTTGCGGAAAGCACCGGGCGGCATCATCATAAAAGGAAGGATTGCCACAGATGAAAATGATATGGAAACATGCCTTGCACACCCCGGCAACTTGGTTTCAGCAGTTAGCGAACACGGCATTTCACAGTTATTATTCTGTGAAGGAGACATCAGTTATAAAACCATCATTGATTTAACGGAACAATTACAGGGGAAATGCGGGTTCTTATTTCATGCAAAGAAAAGCAGGAGTATTGTTGGCAGCAGCAATAAAAACAAACAGGGTGTTTTCATCGCTGCATAACGCTTCGTTTCATAAGCCCGGCAACCCAGTTTTTTATAATATCTTCCTGTAAACGGGGGTTAATGCCAGTTTGGTCAGCTGTTGTATCCTGTAAAGCTGAAACCGCTTCTGCCAATGAAAAATTTTCCTGCTTACGGGTTACAAAAAAACGGTTTTCCTGCAGGTGTGCTGCAAGGTATTCCTGTTCGGTCTGCCCCGGCGTTGGCACCAGCACTGCTTTTTGCATTAAGGTTGCCAGGTCCATAACGGTAGAATAGCCGCACCTGGCTACAATATGCTTCGATTGCATGATAAGCATATTCAGTTCCCCGGCCGGCAGGTGGTTGAATATGGTAAGCTGTGCGTTACCGTTAGTTAAAATCCCGGTTTCCAGCGGTAATCCTCTTACTACCGCTATCTTACCCTTTATGTCATTTACCTGCCTGAGTAATATGTTTTCAAAAATGCTGCGTTGGGGTTCGGGGCCAGACAGAAGGATTAGCAGTTCGTACATCTTTTGCGCGGGCATTGTTTTAAACCGCGATAAAACGCCCAGGTATTTTACGGGTATGCGTGGCCGTTGTACAGGATGCGACAGTACACCCGCAAGGTTGGCTTTCCCTTCCATGTCGGGTACCCAGCACTCATTGAATTTTTCAATGAAACGGTAATTAATTTTAGCGGCCAGTGCATCTAACCATTTGAACCCGGTTTTTATGGCCAGCTGATGCGTAATAAATACCGTAGGGATACGCGGGTTGCTTAGCCCGAACCGGTTATCGGAAATGACAGCATCAATATGATACGCTGCTATTGCTTTTTTCAGCCAATTTCGTTCGTGGTAAACAGCTGCTATGATTTTTGGAAACTGAAGCAGCATATGAAGGAAAAAGAGTTTCTTTTTGCGGCTATACCTCACCCGGTACCCTTTCAATGGTAAAATTACTGATTCGGGTTGCGTTTTTCGTAAAATTTCTGTGGTTTCCCCTTCTCCTGCCAGTATCACCTGAACACCCAGGCCGTATAAATAATTAATAATTGGAATACAGCGTGTAGCGTGTCCCAGGCCCCAATCCAGCGGGGCTATCAGTACCCTCAAAACAGGAAGATTTTTGTTAATTTTTTCCTCATTCATCTGATCAGGGCAATATTAATTGGTGAAAATAGTTTAATTTGGTACGGAAAATGATACAAAAAATAAATAAATTATCAATACTGGTTTTAATCGGCATTTGCCTGTTGGCAACCGGTTGTGCTTCCTCTAAAAAAGGACAGTGCGGTTGCCCCAATAAACAGGGAATGGTTGGTTACCGGTAGCATGAAAATTGTTGGTTACTATGAACAACTCAAACCGGGATTTACTGGTTTTATTCAAGCAGGAGTTAATGACACCCCAGGCGATAGAGCAGGAGGTGGCATGGCTGCATGAATTGCTGTTTATGGTTGAAAGGCTTGATAATTTTGTAAAAGCGCACGAACTGCTGGACCTTAACAGGTATAAGGTGATAAACAAACCTGTTGAGTTGAAGAAAGTGATTCGTAAGAAAAAAGAACAGGCCTTTGTATTCCTTAATAACAAGAACTGAGCCCTCAGTTAAGTTTAACCAACGCTTCCTTTAGTTTACTGAACATTGTTTCAATCTCTTCTTTTTTACAACAGCCAACACTGATACGGTACCAGTTATTGTCTTTGCCAGCACCGAATGCACTGAATGGGACCAATGCCAGTTTAGCTTCACTTAACAGGTATGCGGTAACGTCAGGTTGTTCTTTCAACAGCCCGCCATCTGCTGTTTTTTTACCAACCAGGTTAATCTGTACCGTAAGGTAAATGGCGGCCTGCGGAATGATAGCATCAACAGGAAAGCCGTCTTTTTTCAATTGCTGGAAACCATCATATATCTTTCTGAGGCGTATGTCCACTTCACTTTTAAAATGTTCGAGGAAAGATTGCACTTCGTTGTCATTAGTAAGGAACCTTGCCACAGCATGTTGTTCAGCCATAGGAGCCCAGCTACCAATATGACTGTTGAGCGACCGCATTTTCACAATCAGTTCTTCGGGGCCCATGGCCCATCCAACCCTGACACCGGTAGCGGCAAATGCTTTACTGATGCCATCAATGAACACAGTATATGCTTTCATCTTCGGGCGAAGGGCTACCGGGTTATAATGCCTTGTTTCACCAAAAGTGAGCGCCCAGTAAATCTGGTCGAACATCAGGTATAATTTTTTCTCTCCTTCATTACGTGATTCGTTTTCTGCGATAACCAGGTCGCAGATAGCTTCCAGTTCTTCCTTTTTAAAGGTGGTGCCGGTTGGGTTGAGCGGAGAGCATAAAGCCAGCATGGTAGCGCCCTTCACATGCGGGGCAATCTGTGCTGCCGTTGGCATGAAATTATTTTCCTTCGTTGCTTCAATGATAACATGCTCACCTTCCGTGAAATGAATATAATGATTGTTGTTCCAGCTTGGAACAGGGTAAATCACCTTATCAGCTTTATCTACAATGGTTCTGTAAACCGAATAGATCAACGGCCTGCCTCCTGCTGAAATGAGGATTTCGTTGGGTGCATATTGAACAGACTGGTAATTTTCAATGAAGGCTGAAACAGCTTTTCTAAGTTCAAGTTCGCCTTCAGCAGCCGGGTAAGTTGTTTTGCCTTCCCGGTAGGCTTGTATTATTTCTTCCAGCAGCAGGCCGGGAATAGGGAATTGGGTTGCGTCAAAATCGCCGATGGTATAATTATAGATATGATTACCCTGCCTTATTTTTTCTTTAATAGTAGCGCCCAGCCGTACAATTTCAGATGCAATCAGTGTTTCTGCGAGATGACTCAGTATATGTTTACCCATTATTAAAACAATTAATTCTTTAAGGTTACTGGCAAAAGTACTTGTTAGGGTTCAGGATAACAAAGACTTGCATAAATATTAATAATCATAGTATTTTACAAATGAAACAATATGAAAAAGATTCATTGTTGAAGTATTTATAAAAAAAAGTTGATTTATTTAAAGATCATCCATTATTAATTGCCAGGCTAATATTATATTTACTGAATAAAAACCTGTTTTAAGGTAAACTGAAAATTCCTATTAAGTAACATTTGTTATTATTTATTAGTAAATCTCTGGTTACCTTTGTAATCATTTATCTTAAATAAGTTATTCGTTTTCAATAAATAAGTTCAGGAAACTGCTTATGTTCAACTTAATTCTCTTTGGCCCGCCGGGCAGCGGAAAAGGTACGCAAAGCGAGCAATTGATAGAGCGGTATGGATTAAAACATATCAGCACCGGCGATTTATTGCGTTCTGAAATTTCGCGGCAAACTGCTTTAGGACTGGAAGCCATGAAATTCATGGATAAGGGCCAACTGGTTCCTGATGAAGTTGTTATTGGTATGATCAGTTCTGCACTGGATGAAAACCCGGCTGCAAAAGGCTTCCTGTTCGACGGATTTCCCCGTACAGCTGCACAGGCCGAAGCGCTGGATAAATTGCTGGAATTGAAAAAAAGCGCCATCGCAGTAATGCTTGCATTAGATGTTAGTGATGAAGAACTGGTAAAGCGGCTGGAAAAAAGGGGCGAAACCAGCGGGCGTTCAGATGACAGCAACCAACAGGTGATAAAAGCCAGGATTGTAGAATATAATAATAAAACCGCACCCGTTGCTGATTACTACAGGAAATTCAACAAGGTCGTCATGATTAAGGGAGAAGGCTCCATCAACGAAATTTTTGACAGCCTTTGCGCAGAAATTGACAAACGGCTTGAAGATTGACGGTAATATATATTTTCTGGTTTACTTTTTTTCAGGATACTTTCAAGAAATATTATCAATAATTGATTTCAGTATGTAGATTTTATCTTTTAAAATCGATGCACTGAAATCTTTTTTATTTGAATAATCCTGGTTTCATTAATCTGCGCTATTAAAAATCCTGTTTTTCCATTCATTCCTTAGCTTTGCCCCACAACGAACATGCTATGCAAAAATTAGGAAATTATATTACCGGGAAATGGATTGAAGGGGATGGTGACGGACAGGTATTATACCATGCTGTTACCGGCGCGGCCATTGCTGCTGCAACTACTAAAGGGCTCGATTTTAAAGGGATCCTCCACTATGCCAGGTCAACCGGCAACCCGGCCCTGCGCAAAATGACCTTCCAGGAAAGGGGCCGAATGCTGCGGGCGCTGGCACTGCACCTGTTAAGCAAGAAAGACCTTTTTTATAATATCAGTTACCAGACCGGGGCAACTAAAATAGACAGTTGGATAGATATTGAGGGCGGCATCGGAAACCTGTTCTCCAATGCATCGCTCAGAAGGAAACTCCCTGATGATCCTTTTTGCCTGGATGGCGACCCAATCAGCCTCAGCAAGCAAAACACATTCATGGGCCACCATATACTGGTGCCAAAAGAAGGCGTAGCAGTTCATATAAATGCCTATAACTTCCCGGTTTGGGGCATGCTGGAAAAAATAGCGGTAAACTTACTGGCAGGCGTACCCGCAGTTGTAAAACCGGCAACCGTTACTTCCTACCTAACGGAAGCCGTTGTAAAGGAAATCGTTGCATCAGGTATTTTACCCGAAGGCGCCCTGCAGCTTATTTGCGGCAGTGCGGGCGATATACTGGACCATATAACCTCGCAGGATGTGGTAACATTTACCGGCTCCGCTTCCACGGGGTTGTTATTGAAATCGCATCCGGCCATACTCAGGGAAAGCGTACCATTCAATATGGAAGCCGATTCGCTTAACTGCATCGTTCTGGCAGAAGATGTTGAACCGGGCAAACCTGAGTGGGATATTTTCATTAAAGAAGTGAAAAAGGAAATGACCGTTAAGGCAGGACAAAAGTGCACCGCCATCCGCCGCATTTTTGTTCCGGAAAATAAAATGGAAGATGCCTGGAAAGCCATTGCCGCCGAACTGGAAAAAACCGCCATCGGAAACCCGCTGAATGAAAAAGTGAGGATGGGCTCCATGGCCGGGCAGGTACAGCGCGAAGAAGTGAAAGAGCAGGTGCAAAAATTGCTGGCTGTTTCATCGGTGGTTTATGGTTCGCTGGACAGTGTTCAAGTTATTGATGCAGATGCAACAACAGGCGCTTTTCTGAGCCCGCTGCTGCTGTTGAATGACAAACCATTCACATCCACTGCAACACATGATATTGAAGCATTCGGGCCGGTTAGTACAATCATGCCTTATAAGCATATGGATGAAGCCATTGAGCTGAGCAAAAAGGGCAAAGGAAGTTTATGTTCATCTATTGTTACGGCTGAACCCGCATTTGCCAAACAATATGTGCTGGGGGCGGCATCTCATCACGGCAGGATACTGGTGCTGAATAATGAATGTGCCAAAGAAAGTACCGGGCACGGTTCACCATTACCGTTATTGGTTCATGGCGGCCCCGGACGGGCAGGTGGCGGAGAGGAAATGGGCGGTTTACGGGGAGTAAAGCATTACCTGCAACGTACTGCCATACAGGGTTCTCCAACCATGATAACCGCCATCAGCAATGTGTTCCAGCCTCATGCTAAAGGATTCAATAACGGGATTCATCCGTTTAAAAAATATTTTGAAGAACTGGTTATCGGCGACCAGATCATTACAGGAAAAAGACTGATTACTTCCGAAGATATTGACCGTTTTGCCGACCTGAGCGGCGATCATTTTTATGCTCACCTTACGGCTACCGACTTTGCAGGAACCATGTTTGAACAGCAGGTGGCCCATGGCTATTTTATTATGAGCGCTGCAGCAGGGCTGTTTGTAGACAGCTATGATAAAAATCCTGTTTTATTGAATTACGGAATTGACGAACTTCGTTTTACTAAACCGGTGTACCCGGGCATGTCGGTTTACATCCGCTTTAGCTGTAAGGAAAAAACCGCCCAGGAAATGAAAGAACAGAATCCAGATGTAGCCATGGCAAGGGGAGCAGACATACCTAAAGGAATTGTAAAATGGTATGTGGAAATTTTTGATGACACAGATGAAGCAGTGGGTGTAGGAACCATCCTTACCATGGTGGAAATGAAGCAAAAAGCATAAATCAAATGTTATGATAAAGGAGATCAAGGAAGGATACGTAAAATCCGAAACACATAAAGGCATTACAACTATTGAGTTTTTTCATCCGCAAAGCAATTCGCTGCCGGGAAAGATACTGGAAGAACTGGCACAGGAAATACATTTCGCCGGAACACATGCAGAATCAAAAGTGATTGTACTGATGAGCGCCGGAGAGAAATCGTTTTGCGCAGGAGCTTCATTCGATGAATTGCTGCAGATTAAAACCGAGGCGGAAGGGCTTCAATTTTTCAGCGGCTTCGCCAACGTGATCAATGCCATGAGAAAATGCCCTAAGTTCATCATTGCCAGGGTACAGGGGAAATGCGTTGGTGGCGGTGTCGGACTTGCAGCAGCAGCCGATTATGCCATTGCCAATATGAATGCAGATATTAAATTGAGCGAACTGGCAATCGGCATCGGTCCGTTTGTGGTTGGACCGGCAGTAGAACGCAAGGTTGGGCATGCCGCTTTTTCTGCCCTTGCCATTGATGCCACAAACTGGCGCAACAGCGAATGGGCGAAGAAGAAAGGGCTTTTCATGGAAGTGCATGAGAATATGGAGAATATGGATGAAGCAGTACAACGGCTTTCCAACAACCTGGCACATTCAAGTCCCGAAGCCATGGCGGCACTTAAGAAAATATGCTGGTCGGGAACAGAAAACTGGGATACCTTGTTGAAAGAAAGAGCGATGATAAGTGGTAAACTGATTTTGAGTGAGTTTTCCAGAAATGCCATACAGAAATTTAAGCAGGAAAAAGCCTCCCGCTAAGAGGAGGCCCGTTTGCTGTTTTTAATAGATCGCTTTATGGCGGCGCCATATATTGTTATCCTGTTTTCTTCCTGAAAAGATTCCGGTAAATGGATTTACCATAAGCCTTTATCTTGTCTGCCTGGCTGATGGTTGTATTGGCAGCAGCCACTTCTAACACGGTACCCATCATTTTTTTGGCTATACCGGGCGATTTTCCCAGGAAAAGCCGCTTAGATAACATAGCAATTCCAACACCCGCTGCTGTTTTAATCAACCCTTCACCAAGCATTGGGCCGGCAGCCATATTGCTGATTCCTGCTTTAAGCAGATTGGAAGGTTTCATACTTTCCTTTACCACTTCAAATTGCTGCTTTAGCGATTCTTCAGCGTTTTTACTATTTGTTTCCAGTTCGCGAATCCTTTCCTTAAGGGTTGCTTTAGTATATACGGTTAAATTGCTCATTGCATCATTTTTTTTACCAGCTTGTCTGCTATCGGGTCTCTCAGCCATTTTTTCTGCATCAGCATCACGATGATTCCGGATACAAGATAAAATCCGGCTACGATGAAAAATCCATGATATAGTTTACCGGTCAGTTCGCCCAGCAGCAATGAGAGGCCGATATTGGCAATCAAAAAGGCAATGAAGAATATAAGGGAAACAATGCTTTTTGAAGCAGCTTCTGCGGCTACGTCGCTTGACTTGTCAACTGCCTTCAGTTTGTAAAGGCCCATTTTGGCAGACAGGAAATCACTGCCTTTTTCCATCAGCAATTCAATATTGTCTTTCTCCTTGTTTTCCATGATCCGTGTTTTACGGAAAGAGATTATCTATTAACCTTTCCCGTTAGTTTATACAAAACGCTTCGTTTCTTCCTTCATCCTGTCTTTGCTTTTTTCCAGTATTTCATTTGCATCAGTTCTGATGTTTTCAAATTTCTCTGCTACCAGGCCACCCATTTCTTTGAATTTTTCCTTGGCGGCATCCCCGAACTCACCTGCCTTTTTCGAAATTTTTTTCCTGGTTTCAGAACCTTTATCAGGTGCCAGTAAGATTCCCAGTACGGCGCCGGCTGCTGTTCCCAGCAATGCGGCGGTCAGTATTTTTTTTGAGCTCATGGTTAATAATTTAACGTGTGATTGAATCAGGTTTCCTGTATACAGGGCTCAAATTTGTTGCCAAACTGCCTGCAGGCTATTATATGGCAAATTGGCAACTGTAAAGCGTAAAAAAATGACAGAAAAGGATTGTTAAAATAGGAAAGGCACTTAAATTCCGGTATGCGGGCAGGTACAATTAAGAATAAAGCGTATAGCCGGATGTCATAATCACTTTTTTCATACCAGTATTTCCAAAATAGCTTACAGGGTCTTTTGGCATCGGTGACAATATCGGTTTGTATTATAAGATTAGCTTACCAGGAAACCTTTCAATCCGTATTCAGGTGATTCAACAGCATACAGTACGCTGTTCTGGGATGGCTCGTTCTTGTTTTCGTACCGGAATTTTTCAGAGATTTTCAATTCATAGCTCCTGAAATTCATTTCCCTGTCGGTACAAAAAAGGAATTCATTCTTCCTGATGAAATTACAGGTATAGCCGCTTTGTTTCAGTTCATCAAGCGCTGCTGATAACTTTTGATTATAGGATTTTGGCATATCATACATAAGGGTAACTGTTTTGGATAAACGCAATGTAGGTTGAACCGGTTAAAACTGTATGCAGTAAAACATTACTGCGCTGTTAATGGAAAGATATCCCTTTTTATGATAGGAACATAAAAAATGATGCCGATGAAATGCCTGAAAGTATGGTAGAAGAGAAACAGGGTAAACCAATATTACTAAACGGGAAAAAATAAGGGCCTGTTTAAAACAGCCCTCAATTATGAATTGCGTCAGCGCCTCTAGTTCCCTTTAATTATTCTGCGTTTGCGGTATAAGCGGACAGTATCCTGATGATACGGTGTGCCAGCCTTGTATCAAATTGTTCATTCACGCTGAGCGTGCTGCCCGAGATCTGCCATTCGTCATTGTCCATATCAACCAGCGTATACATGTATTTCCTGTTGCACCCGTATATCTGGTAACATTTCTGCCTGCCATTCAAAAAATTAAAGAAGCCGAAACAAACAGCAGTATCGTTGATGTATTGCTTTTGCCAGGTGAGGATTTTGGGTACATGGAAGGGAGAGCGCAGGAACGGGCGAAGTTGTTTTCCTGCTTCAGCGGCAAGGCTGGTAAACCCAAGATCTTCTTCTATCCAGTTACCGGATTCCACATCTGTATAAAATATGTTTTCGTAGCCGTTCTTAAAACGGAGTTTAAACTGGTTTTGGTGCCTGTTTTCGATTTCTGTTACCCTGGCTTCCATTTCCTGTCCTTCTTCCTGCAATATAATTTTTCTCATGTACCTAGATCGTTTTCTACCCGGGCAATGCCCGAATGTTGATGATTTGCTTGTCAAAATCAGTAACACAGAATACGGAGTGAAATATACCCTGCCGGTTAACCCGATTACAGGAAAATATTGTTTAAACCTGGGTAAAAGATGGTTTTAAGGAAATATCGGGAGCGTAAAAGACAAACACATAGACAGTTTTATTATAATAAGCTATAAATAAAACCGGAAAACGTAGAATAGCTTTTCAGCCACCAAATTAATACAAGAACAGTTATTAATCAAGCCTTTGGCCGGATTTTTTAGTAAAATACCCTTCAGATATAGCATAAAAGAATTGTAGGCAGTGCAGCAAAATCCACTCATCAGCTATATAAACCGTTTGTCAAAATCCCGATTTTTTCTTTTTACACCCCGGAAAATGGCCAAAGTCAGAACCGGCGTGTATTTTATAGTATTTAACAGTGCCAGTTACTGGTAAATGAATGGTACTATGTTTTGTATAGTACTAAAAATGTTTTTATCTTTGTGTTGTCAATGTGATTAAGGGCTGAAAAAGCAAAAAAACAAAGACATCAACCAATTATTAAACAATTTAAATTTTTAGTCATGAGAACGCAAACAACAACTTTATTTAACAACTTAAGTAAAGAAACAGTAAAAAACCTGGTAACAGAGGTAAAAGAAACCCTGGCTTTTGGAATAAACGACGGCCAGCACAAAACATTCAGTTCAGCAGATCTGTGGAACATCCAGCGCCGGCGCAGGGTATTTAATATCAGGAGGTCATTCTGATACTAGTAAACTATTATAAACATTAAAAAATAATAACATGAAAACGCAAATAATAAACCTGTTCAACCCATTGCATCATACAGAAGCAAAAGAACTTTCCCTGGCCATAAAGCAGGACGTGCATGAAGCCAACAGCCAAAAGCATCAGCCGGTATTCATATCAGCCGAGTTATGGAACATTCAGCGCCAGCGTAAAGGATTTCAATTGAGGAGGGGTTTTTCATTATTTTGATATGCCCGGCCAGTTTAGTTACAACCTGGCTGCTATTACAGGAAGGTAATGATTCAACCGCACCCGGATGGATGTCAAGCATTCATAAAAATGAAAAACCGCTGCATAAATATGCAACGGTTTAACAAAAGGAATAAAATTCGGGTTTACTTTACCAGTTTAAGTTCATTGATGATATTTGTAGCACCTCCCAGTTTATCAATGCACCACAGTACATACCTCACATCCACACAGATGGTCCGGTTCAGGTCCTTATCAAACGCAATCTTATGGCTTAAGGCTTCATAGTTGCCATCAAATGCGAGCCCTATCAGGTTTCCGCTTCCGTCAATAACCGGGCTTCCGCTGTTTCCACCTGTTATATCATTGGTAGTGATGAAGCCGACTACCAGGTCGTTACGGGTTTTATCGGCATATTGTCCGAAATCTTTTTTCTTAAGCAGCTCTACCTGTTTTTTGGGCAGGTCAAATTCGTAATCTCCTGCAACATATTTCTCCAGGATACCTTTGCTGGTAGTTACATAGTCGTATTTAACGGCATCGCGTGGTGCATAGCTTTTTACGTTGCCATAACTAACACGCATGCTGAAATTGGCATCCGGATACATTTTTTTAACTGCATCCGGATTCATTTCCATGATACCTTTCATATAAGAACGGCCCAGTTCGTTATTCTTGTTATTGAATACGGTGAATAGTGGTGCATATTTGGTATTATAGTTCTTAACAAATCCACCGGCAAAATCAAAGGCAGGATCGGCCTGCAAAGCATTGGCATCCGGGTTTGCCATAAATGCCGACCATTTACTGTCGTTCAAAATCATGGTATTGTCAAAAACATCTTTCGCCCATTTTTTATAAGTGGCTTCATCATCCAGCGATCCGTAACTGCCTTTCAGTTTTTCATAGAAACCGATCGGGTGCTGGCTTTTTTCTATATCCTTATAAAAAGCCATGGCAACTGCGGCCAGTATTTTTTCATCACTGGGCCTGTCGGCGGCATCCAGGTAATTTTTGCGGGCGGCTTCAGCCGCATCTGCTGCTTTCTTGATATCTGCACTTGTGGCACCCTGTTTCACCATGGCGGCTTCCAGACCCATCAGGGAAGAAGCAAAAGCAGCCAGCGGAGATCCAAGGATTCCTTCTCTCAGGTACTGGCGGTGTTTACTGTAAGGTGTCCAGGCGGCATAATTTTTTTCATACTCGTTCATCAGGTTCTCATATTCAGCCTTGCCTTTTGCCCAGTTGGTAAATTTCTTTTCAAATTCCTGCTTTTGTTCATAGGTTTTGAATTTTACGAGCTGCTTGGTTTCACCATCAAAGAATTTCCAGTAATTGGCAATACCTGCATAATCTGATGCCAGCTTTAACTTGATAGCCGGATCTTTTATCATCTGCTCGTGCATGTATTTAAGCCTCATATCCCTGAGACCAACGAGAGAAGGGTTTTCAATTTCGTTTTTCAGTTTAATACCATAACTGGTTTCATAGCGGTTGGTGCTGCCGGGGTAACCATATATCATGGCAAAATCCCCGTCTTTCAGGCCTTTGATGCTCACCGGCAGATAATGTTTGGGCACCATTGGTACATTGTCTTTGCTGTATTCGGCAGGTTTGCCGTCTTTGGTTGCATAAACCCTGAAAATGGAAAAATCACCGGTATGACGAGGCCATTCCCAGTTATCTGTATCACCGCCAAATTTTCCTACGCTTTCAGGTGGAGCACCAACCAGGCGTATGTCGCGGTAAGTTTTATATACATACATCAGGTACTGGTTATCTTTAAACATGCTGTAAATTCTGCCAGCCAGCCCGTTTTCCTTATCAAGTACCTTATCTGTAATACCTTTATAAACTTCCTGTAATTTTTTCACCCGGTCGGCCCAGGCAAGTCCTTTCAATCCTTCTTCCACTTCTTTGGTAACATCCACAATCCTGTCGAGGAACTGCACCGTTAGCTGGCTTTTAATTTCCTGGTCTTTGTTGTAGGCATAAAAACCGTCGCGCAGGTAATTGTTTTCAACGCTGCTGGCACCAGCAATAGCGCCATATCCGCAGTGGTGATTGGTAAAAATCAAACCCTGGTTGCTAACGATCTCGCCGGTACAACCACCGCCAAAAATGATGATGGCGTCTTTCAGCGATGATTTGTTTATTGAATACAGTTGTTCTTTGGTAAGCTTAAGCCCTTTTTTTACCATGTCGTTATATACTTGCTGCCCAAGGAGCATGGGAAGCCACATTCCTTCATCGGCGCTTGCCTTAAACAGGCTAACCGCCAAAACGATTGAGAGAAATATTTTCTTCATAAGTTCATATTTTTTAGATGGCAAACGTAACCCTTTTTTACTAAAAAAAATATGACAACTGCATTAAAACAACGGCTCATGGTTAAACGGTTTATTTCAGGGTTGAAAAGGTCTCTTGTTCATTTACCTGTAAAAGTATCAGCGTAAGCCTGAAATATTACGGCTCACAAAACCCCCATAAATCCTTAAACAAGAAGGAGCCATGCTATCATGGTTTGGATTTTGCCCGTTTAAATTATTTAGTTGGAACATGGAATTACAATAAATTATATTTGCTTCTATTATTAACCGCTTAAGCAATTAATGGCAATCATTGAAATAAAGATTCCCAAGGGTATAGCACGGGTGTTGAATTTACCTGTAAGTGATGCGAGGCGTCAGCAGTTGAAAGTGCTTAAGAAACTGCTTCGCCGGGCAAGGTTTACAGAATTTGGGCAGGCTTACCGCTTTGATGAGATATTAATGAGCCGCCATCCGGGTAAAAAGTTCCAGCAAACTGTACCATCCTGCAATTATAGTAAGATGTATAAGGACTGGTGGTACAAAACCCTGGAAGGAACCCCTGATGTTTGCTGGCCGGGTGTGATTAAATATTTTGCCCTCAGTAGCGGAACCAGTGAAGCAGCCAGTAAGTATATCCCTATCACCAAAGACCTGATACGCAGCAATACGGTTACCAGTTTCAGGCAATTGCTTAGCCTTACCCGTTACGAAAATGTACCCAAAAGTTCTATAGGGAAAGGCTGGCTCATGCTGGGCGGGAGCACACAATTGCAAAAAGGCCCAACTTATTTTGCCGGCGACCTCAGCGGCATTCAGCAAAAGAAGATCCCGTTCTGGTTTTCGGGGCTGGGCTTATATAAGCCGGGTAAGAAAATTGCGAAAGAAAAAGACTGGGCCAAAAAGCTCGAAGAAGTGGTTGAAAATGCCCCCAACTGGGATATCGGCTTTATCGTAGGCGTTCCTGCCTGGCTTCAGTTGTGCCTGGAAAAGATCATAGAACGCTATAAGCTGAAGCATATACATGAATTATGGCCCAATATGGCATTCTATGTTCATGGCGGGGTGGCCCTGGAACCGTATAAGAAAGGGTTTGAAAAATTACTCGGGAAACCGATTACCTATATACAGACCTACCTGGCCAGTGAAGGCTTCCTGGCATACCAGAACAGGCAGGATACAGCCGGTATGCAACTGGCGCTGAACAACAATATCTTCTTTGAATTTGTTCCTTTTGATGATAAGAATTTTGACAGCGAAGGAAACATGTATGAAGAACATGAGGCCCTGATGATCCATGAAATAGAAGAACATAAGGATTATGCCATCCTGATAAGCACCAATGCGGGTGCCTGGCGTTATGCCATAGGCGACACCGTTAGGTTGGTTGACAGGGAAAGGAACGAGATCATCATCACCGGCCGTACCAAGCATTTTTTAAGCCTAGTTGGAGAACACCTGAGTGTAGACAATATGACCAAAGCCATAGAGATGGCAAGCGGGGAACTGAACATCAGTATACCTGAATTTACGGTATGCGGGGTGCCATATGGTACTTTTTTCGCTCACAAATGGTATATTGCCACTGACGACAAAGTTGATGCGGCTGCATTGGGCAGCGTATTAGACAATAAACTCAAGTTGCTGAACGATGACTATGAAGTGGAAAGGAAGCATGCATTGAAAGCGGTGGAAGTGGAAGTGTTGCCGGAACAAACTTTTCTTGATTTCATGAATGCCAGGGGAAAAGTTGGCGGCCAGCATAAATTTCCAAGGGTGCTGAAAGGTAAGATACTGGAAGAATGGCAGGCTTTCCTACAGCAGTAAAAAACAAATTGATATTCTATTACTACTACCAAAAGATTTTGAATGTTTGATGCCATTATTTCTGGCTTATTACTGGGGCTGGCATTGGTATTTTCAGTTGGCCCGGTAATATTTACCATCATCAAGCTCAGGATCAATTACGGACTGGCCAGTGCTTTTTATTTTATTTCAGGGGTATGGCTGAGTGATATACTCTGGGTAATAACCGCCAACGCATTCAGCGGCCTGTTTACCAGCCTCATTACGCATAAAGGCCCAATCGGTATCACAGGCGGCGCCCTGCTCATAAGCCTCGGCATCTATTACCTTTTTTTCAAGAAGTACCATACAAGGGAGGAACTCGACCAGGGTGTGCGGATAGCTGTTTCCACACATGCCCGGTTATTCATCACGGGTTTTTTGATAAATACATTGAACCCGGGCGTGATTGCGTTATGGTTTGCCGCTGCCACCAAATCATTATCGAATACGTATGATGAAAGGGTGGTTGTTTTTTCCATCTGTCTCGCAGTATACATGTCAGCAGATGTTTTAAAAATTTACCTGGCAGGTAAACTCAGGAAAAAGCTGACGGATAAGAACATTACCATCATAAACAAGATTTCGGGGCTTATGTTCTTAATCTTCGGCATCCTGCTTATCGCAGGTGTTATCCTAACTTCAAAAAAAGTGGTATAAAAGATGAAACGCATGCTGGCCATATCATTGCTTTTTTGTGTGAATTATTCATTTGCACAATCATCAGATTTTATCATATTGAAGAAGAAAGACAAGACCATCCGGTCATATTATGCCGGTACGCAGATAGAATTTGTAACAACGGATGATGTTTACCGGAATGCACTGATTAACAGGATTGCCAATGATACGGTTTACCTGCAGGAATTTGTTGTAAGAACCGTTAGAACAAATCTTGGTTTTTATATTACCGATACGGCAGGCAGTTTCAGGTACGCGTATCATTACCGGCAAATTGGAGCGATAGGCAAAAAGCAATCCGGGTTTAACCTGAAAGGCAGTGGTGCTGCATTGTTCGGCGGCGGAATCGTACTAACGGCAGCCAGTGGGGTGGTATACCTGGCCGACAGGAAAAAATTCAGTCCGGGGCTGATGATCGCATCAGCAGGGCTGGCCGGCATAGGTTACCTGCTGATGCGCAGCGGCAATAAAGGGATGGTTATCGGAAAAAAAAATTACCGCATAGAATACATGAACATGCAGGGAAATAAAAACTAATCAACACTTGTATTTGTTTTCATAAACAATAGTAGAACATTCATTAGAATAACTTTCTTAAATAAGCTTTCATGGCTGAAGGAAAAAGAAACTGGCTTAGGAAAATGTTTCGCTTGTTTGTATGGTTGTTTGTGCTGCAGTTATTGTATATCTTATTCTGCAAATGGGTAAATCCGCCCGTTACACTTACTCAAATAGGCAGTATCGTTTCAGGACATGGATTAAAACGGGATTATGTTTCATATAGTGAAATGAGTCCGCATATTAAACTGGCTGTTATGGCCGGTGAAGACCAGTTGTTTCCTGATCATGATGGGTTTGATCTGAAGGCCATTAAGAAAGCCATGAAGTATAATGAGAAACATCCAACCAGGCGTCGTGGCGCCAGTACCATCAGCCAGCAGGTTGCCAAGAATGTTTTTTTATGGCAGGGGGGCGGCTATTTCCGTAAGGGGCTGGAAGTGTATTTTACTTTTATGATAGAAAAAGCCTGGAGTAAAAAAAGAATATTACAAACCTATCTGAATGTGGCAGAAATGGGCCCGGGTATTTTTGGTGTGCAGGCTGCCGCTAAAGCCTATTTTAAAAAAGATGCCATTAACCTTACCCGGCAGGAAGCAGCCATGATTGCGGCCTGTTTACCCAATCCGAAAAAATTTACGGTGAAACCACTTAGCCGTTATGTATCCATGAGGTCTTCGCTGCTGTTGCGGCAGATGAATAATTTGGAATCTGATCCTGATATAAGGGAATTACTTAGATGAGATTTGCCACAAAGGCACAAACACACAAAATGGTACCAAGAAAAATATTTATTGAAAACAGGATCTTTCAGCAAAGAAAATCACATTGTGCATCTTTGTGCCTTAGCGCCTTTGCGGTAAAATAAACTGATTTACAGCGTCTATGCCTTTTTGCAGCCTTTCTTCATAATTGCCGCTGATCTCCACCCAGGGAATATGCTGATTAATTAAAAAATCTTTATAGTAATGGTAAAGTTTTTCCCTGCTTTCCAGGTCAGGGTATTCCCGCAGTTCGTCTTTCACCCATGGCAAATCAATATTACAAAGCAAATAAAGATGGTAAGGGCGGTTCGCTATTTTAGTCAGGATGCGGTTATCACATGTATTAAAAACAAATTCGCTCCATACTTTTATAACGCTTAGGTCTGTGTCAATAAATATCGGTTTAGGATTTTGTGTTGAAGGTTGAGGGCTTTGCAATTTATTAATAATAGTTTCTTCCCCTTTTATTTGTCCTTCGGCAATGGTATAGAGATCATCGTATTTGTATTTGGTACCATGCTTCATTAAATATTCCCTGGCATATTCCGGTACCCACCTGGTATTAAAATGGTTAGCCAACTGGCTGCACAGCATACTTTTTCCGGTTGATTCTGGTCCTATGGTTACAATTTTTTTCAGCATACTTTTAATGTCCTCTATCATTGCGGATTAAATTCTGGCAGTCATTGCGAACGCATTCCCTTTCGTCATTGCGAACGCAGTGAAGCAATCTCTTCATTAGAGGTTGAATTCATGTACTTACCTGGAGATTGCCTCGTTCCTCGCAATGACGAACAATTGAGGGTTACGTTCCTCGAAAACTCAATTCCCGTTTTTCCGAACCCAGTCCCTTCCGTCATTGCGAACGCAGTGAAGCAATCTCTTAATCTCAAATTACTATTTCCTGTACCAAGCCGGTTTCGCCTTAATTGTTTTTTTATAAATGACACAACTTTCATCATGTGCACCGGGCAGGTACCCGGTGCTCTGCAAAAATTCATTCACGATCTCACCGCCCGTGAAACGAAAAGTCTTTTTAAATAGTTTCACCCATGCTGCTTTCGGTAAAGGATGTTGTTTATCTATCCAGTTTTTAAAAGAGCCGTATTCTTTCTGAATAATAAGAATGGTTTTGGCGTTTTCAATGGCAGCATTAATTTTCAACCGGTTTCGGATAACACCGGCATCATTCATGAGCCTGTTGAAATCCTTTTCTTTGTAAGCGGCTACCTTTTTAATGTCAAAGTTGTGATAGGCTTTGCGAAAGCTTTCCTGTTTTTTTAAGATGGTGGTCCAGCTCAGCCCGGCCTGGTTTATTTCCAGTATCAGCCGGCAGAATAATTCATTGTCATCATGAATGGGAAAGCCATAATGATGGTCGTGGTAGGGTTTGTGCACGGCCAGGTCATCCGGCTTCATGATGTGCATTGCTTTACAGTAACTCATGTTGTGTGTTTTTTTCTCTTTTTAACCATTCTATCAATCCGAAAACAGCCATTACCAGCAGCACAAGATAATATACACTGGTGAAAACATATTGTTTTACAAAGTATAATGGAATGGAAGCCAGATTGGTGGCGATCCACCAGTACCAGCTTTCCACTTTCTTCTTCGCCATCAGCCACATGCCTGTGTAGGCGGTAGCGCTGGCAAATGCATCGGCCCAGGGAATGGCTTCAGGAGCAAAATTTTTCTTTAATCCCGTAAGCGCAATAAATATTATTACATAAAATGAACCAAAGAATAGCAGGTGCTGTATCCACTCTTTTTTTGTTGCGGATGTGATCTTTAATACGGCATGATGTTCTTTGTCCTTTCGGGCCCATAACGCCCATCCATATACGCTCATCACCGTATAATAAAAATTCACGCTGGCTTCGCCCAGTAAGCCTCCTTTATAACTGAGGTAGATATAAAATACCGTATTGATCAAACCGGTAGGATAAACCAGTATGTTTTCCTTGCGGCTGTACCACACACTGATGATGCCGGCGAATACGGCGATGTATTCGATCCAGCCGGTTTGTTTCATACCGGATAGGAATTGCTGTAAGATCTGTTCTGCTGTCATAAATACGAGGGTTCAATTTATGACAATATATTAAATGGAATGCAGGGTGTATGTGTTTTCATACATTTCAATATCCCGGATCTGAAGATCCGGGCAATTCAGAGCCGGGAAAAAAATAACATACTGAGTTTAGTATCTAAAATCCATGTATGTGGCAAATGTGTTTATTCAAACACATCAATATTATTTATATTACAGTGTACAAAATAATCTGCCTATGCAAATCGGTAAACAACTGAAACTAATCCTTTTTTTTGCCATTTTCAGCCAAAATTCGTTTGCGCTTATCCGTTATATTACTCCTGCGGGATCAGGTTTACAGAATGCAACTAGCTGGGCCAATGCAGCGCCGGGCACTTCCCTGCAGGCTATTATTAACATATCTGCGCCGGGCGACGAGGTTTGGGTTTCCTGTGGTACTTACTTTACCACTAATACCGCCAACCGGGCCATTGCATTTGCCATGAGAAACGGGGTTTCCATATATGGAGGTTTTACCGGAACAGAAACTGCTTTATCACAACGGGTGCTTTCCTGCGGTCCATGTAGTATCCTGAGTGGAGAAATAGGCACTGCGGCAGTTACCGATAACAGTTTTCATGTAATCAGCAATCCTGTAGGCATAAATAATACTGCAATCATTGATGGTTTTATCATCCAGGGGGCGAATGACAATCGTGCTCCAACTATAACAGATGGATTGGGTGGTGGGATTTACAATAATGGCGGTTTTACCGGTAACAACTGCAATCCAACGATCAGGAATTGTATAATCAGGAACAACTTTGCCCAGTTTGGAGCCGGTATTTTCAATAGTGGCCATTCAGGGGGTAATGCATCCCCAAACATCAGCAATTGTATTATAGCAAATAACACGGCATATCTTGGAGGAGGAGGTGTAGATAATTTTGGCCTCGCCGGAACTGCCAGTCCAACGCTCACCAATTGCCTGCTATATGGCAACAGTGCCGCCCAGAGAGCCGGCGGAATGTATTGCTGGGGAGGGAATAACGGTAACGCCAGCCCTATAATAATCAATTGCGTTTTTGCCAATAACAGTTCTGTGGATGCAGGTGGACTGATTGCAGACAACGAGAATTCACCCGGTGGCAGTTTTTCCGGAAACAGCAACCCGGTTATATATAATAGTGTCTTTTGGGGGAATACCGCAACAGGAACGGGGCCACAGTTTTTTCTGCTGGGAGGTACTTCCTTTAACGCCACATATTCAAATATCAGCCTTGCAGGCCAAAACCCGCCACATACGGTTTCAGGCCCGGCAACGGGTAACCTGAATACAAATCCGCAATTTGTAAACCTGGCAAATGCAATCGGTACCGACAATTGCTGGTTCTCTGCAGATGATGGTTTAAAATTGCAACATTCAAGCCCGCTGATCAATGCCGGAAATGCAACTGGCGCCCCGGTAACAGATATCATCGGTATGTCAAGGATTGGCAATCCTGATTTAGGTATTTATGAATACGATAAGGTACAGCTAACCTTACAATTGTATCTGCAGGGTTATTATAATGGTATCGATAATATGCGACCAGCCATCTACGACCTGGGGATCAGTACTGATCCTTCCGAAACAGATACAATCAGTGTACATCTCTGGGCAGCATCTAACTTATCAAATACAGATCCTGATCATACGGTAAAGGCAGTTCTTCATACCGATGGAATGGCCACCATGGAATTACCTGCAATTGTATATAATAATGAATTCTATATTTCCGTGAAACACCGAAACCATATGGAAACCTGGAGCCATGATCCGGTAACTTTTATAGAGACCACTGGTTATGATTTCAGTACTGCGCTTGCACAGGCCTATGACGATGGTGTTAATCCTCCAATGTCATCAGTAGCCGGCGGTAAGTATGCCTTCTATGGTGGTGATGTGAACCAGGATGGCAGTATAGATGCTACAGACCAGGGAGAGGTAGACAATGATGTATCGTTGTTTGCGTTCGGATACAATGCTACTGATGTAACGGGCGACGGCTCTACCGATGCATCGGATATGCAGGTGGTGGATAATAATTTACCGTTGTTCCTGTTTTATGCGAGGCCGTATTAGATTGATGTTAGATGTATGATGTAAGATTGAAGAGAATAGGATATTATTATTGTTATTATTAGTATACCCTGGTTAACAGCCGGGGTTTATTTTTTTTACATTGCTTTTTTTATCATAGAGTGGTGCAGCATTGAGGGGGCCAGTATGTAAAAGATATCCCTTCGTGTTTTTTGAGTCTTGGTGGCCACAAAGACCGTAGAATAAAATTTGAATTTCTGAACCATTCACATACTGGTATTCTTGAAAGGCATTGAGTGTTCCATGTATAATACAGGTATTGTTACATTAATTTGAGGGTAACAATTGTTATTAATAATGTAGTACTTTTTTAACCGGGCACGGTGAGGGAAAACACTCAAACGATCTTATATTCCATCGCTTTGGCAACGGCTTCTGTGCCGGAACTAACGTGTAGTTTCTCGTAAATATGGCTGATGTGCGAGTTAACGGTTGCGTAAGAAATAAAACATTTATCAGCGATCATTTTATAACTCAGCCCCTGTACTAAGTAAGCGAGGATTTCCTGTTCACGGGCAGAGAGGTTAAAGTCTTTTTTCTGAATGCGTTCATGCTTCTTATTAAAAAGCAATAACACCTGGCGCGCAACCGTTGGTGTCATGGGTGCGCCGCCTTCCATTACATCGGTAATGGCTTCTAATAATTTGGCAGGCGGGGTTTTCTTGAGTATATATCCGTCGGCACCGGCTACTATGGCATCAAAGACCTTATCATCGTCTTCAAAAATGGTTTGCATCAGCACTTTTACTCTGGGAAAATACTCACGCACCCGGATCAAGCCTTCAATACCGTTAACGTATGGCATGTCAATATCCATTAATATTACATCCGGAACATTGGCGGAGATATTGTCAACAATATTCCTGCAATCCTCAAAAGCGCCGGTACAGGTAAGCCCATCGCTGCTGTTCAATAAAAGTTGCAATAAATCCCTGCGGGGTTTATTGTCGTCAAAAACTGCCACTTTTATTGGTTTCATATACTAAAGGTGAATAAAATCTATGAATAAAGCAATCATTGATATCAATGATTTTTTACCACCGGCCCTGGTTCTTGACTCACCATAGCTGTTCAGAAGATTTTGTGAGAAATTCAGTTGGCCTCTAAAAAGTATTTTCTTTTTGTCTTGATACAAAAAGAAACAAAAAAATCAAGAGCGAAAGATATACAGCCCTTTCGCTCAGCAGCAAACCCCAGCATTTGTACATAGTGAACTCAGCATTAATATATCGAAGTTTTAAAACCCATAGAGGTTGTAGAAGAAAAGTAAGTTCGATCTATTAATGCTGAAGCTACAGTAGTACTGAAGCTAAATCAGGGAACCACCCCACAATCGGGTTGTATTCGATTGTGGGTGTCTTTTTTTGGTTCTTTTTTTGACAAGCAAAAAAGAACATATCAATCATAAGATTTTCCTAACAGTTGTGGTGCCTCATGAACTAAGCTATGATTTAAACAGGAAACTCCAATATGATTCCTGTTCCTTTGCCAACAACGGAATCGATCGCAATTGTTCCTTTTAATTCAGTTGCCCGTTTATACATGTTTACAAGCCCGTTGCCGCCAAACTGAGGCCTGTTGTCTTCTTTAATGGAAGCAGCAGAAAAGCCTTTTCCATCGTCTTTGATCTTCATCATTATTTTGCCTCCCTTGCTTTCAATATCAACCCACACATTTGTACATGCCGCATATTTGGCAATATTGTTTACAGCTTCTTTAAAAATGAGGTAAAAGTTTTTTCGTTGCTGCATATTCAGTTTAACATGGTTTAAGTGCTCACTAACCTGTAAGTGTAATAGAATATTTTCCGGCTCCAGTATCTCAATGGCAAAACTACGCATGCGGTTGACCAGGTTATCAAAACGGTCGTTCTTGCTGTTGATGGCCCAAACAATATCACTCATGGCTTCCATCATGTTATGGGTGTTGTTGCTGATCTGGTTTAACAGCCCGTTTACTTCCGTGGGATCACTATCCATTTTTTTCTGTATAAGGGTGCTGGATATGGAAATGCTGCTGAGTGTGCTGCCGATCTCATCGTGCAGGTCGCTGGCAATATTGTTGCGTATACTCAGTAGTTTTATTTGTTGCGCCAGGCGGAAGCGGTAAAATGAATAGATTCCTCCTGCAACAATTAAGAAGAGGGAAAGCCTGAACCACCAGGTCTGGTACCAGGCAGGCAGGATAATAATATTGATGGATGCTCCTTTTTCATTCCATACCCCATCACTGTTTGCCCCTTTAACGCGGAATGTATATTTTCCAGGCGACAGGTTTGTGTAAGTGGCGGTATTGCTGTTGCCGTTCGGAATCCAGTCATCATTGAAGTGCTCTAAGATATAGGCGTATTGTTTTTTATCGGCCGGGGAAGATTCCAATACAGCAAACTCAATAGTAAACATGTTTTTATCATAGGGTAAAGTGATCGTTTGGGCATAACCTATAGGTGCATCTATGATCGAATTTCCGGTAGTATGATCAATGGGCTTGTTGTAAACAGAAAGCCCGGTAAGTACGATGGAAGGCGCCGGGTTTTGTTGTAATAATTCGGCGGGATTGAAACTGGTGAATCCGGCTACTCCTCCAAACAACAGGTCTCCCGATTGTAGTGTTAGTTTTTCATACCGGTTAAATTCATTGCCGGGTAAGCCGTCGTCTTCGGTGAAATTTCTGAAGACCTCACCCCCGGCCCCTCTCTTAAAGAGAGGTGCGATGAAACAACTCAATCCTTTATTGGTACTCATCCATAAGTTACCTGCTTTATCTGTTTGAATCGCATAGATCACATTGTTTGGCAAACCGTCTTTTTCGGTATAGTGAATAGATTTTCCCGTGGCATATTCAAAGCGGTTAAGGCCATGACCATTGGTGCCAACCCATAAATATTTTTCGGGTGCTGTGGCATCGGGGCAAACTGAAAAAATCATATCGGCACTCAGGGAATTGCTGTCATTTGGATCGTTTTTCCAATGTTGCCACTTGTTTTTTTTCTCATCATAACTAAAGAGGCCTTGCAGGGTGCCAAACCAAAACACATCATGCTTGTCCTGCCACCAGTCTGATATGAATGCATATTCATTCAAATCTTTTTCAACTGGGAATTGATATGATTTGATTGGTTTTTTGCTCGTTTTATCAAAATCAACAAGGCTTCTGCTGTTGTCATTGTTGTGTTTAAGCAACCAAAGACGATCATGTTTATCAATGAACAATTTCCGGTATTGTCGCCTGCCGGATGTTGCTATTTGATTAGTAGCTACTAACTGGTTTAACGTATTGTACCATACCAGGTATTGTGAGTTTGGTTTATCAACACATACGATCCAAAGGGTTCCGTCTTTATCGATATCCATACCATCAATGATCACTTTGCCGTCATTCCATAATTCTCCGTTTGGTTTTTTGTTTGGAAAAGGAACTTCACCCAAAACCTTCCCGGTAAGAAGATCTATTCGTTTTAGAAATAAGTCGCTGTCAAAAACAATGATGTCAGCTTTTTTCCCCTGTGCGTAATACCAGCTTCCTATGCCGGGGTTGTGAAAGCGTTCTTTTCTTGCATTGTATTTGTAAATGCCATGCCCGCTGCTGCCCACCCACAATATGCCACTGCGGTCGGTAAAGCTATTACCGCATGTTATAAATGACTTCAGGTTACTTACCACGGGTTTTAGCTGCAATGTTTTCGGATCAAAACAATAATCGCCGGTGGAAGTATTGAAGAAAAACCTGTTTTGCTGGTCAGTAAAATACCCTCCCCCGAGGCTAGTCATACCTGTTACAGGAGTAGAATAAATGATTTTACGCTGGCGGATATCAAGCAATGATATAAAATGAAAACCTTGTACAATAACTTTTTGCTCGCCGGGTAATTCAACCAGTTCATAATTTTCTTTTCCCTTTGCACCAATCTGCATAACGGGTATGTTGGAAAAATTGGCCTTGCTGAAAGAAGGATCAAATGTGCAGGTGTAGATGGAGTCTGTGAATGTTATCCATAATGAACCGTCATTTAGCCAGTTTCTTCCACCTGGTTTCCCGGATGCCATTCTTCCTGAAACGGAGGTTTGTTTCGCATTGTAATTAAAAACAGGTTTGACGCTGTGTAGGTTTTGTTCAGAAAAATTGCCGGCTTTTAAAAGGCTGATATCAAATGCATAGGCATTATTGTTGGTAGTTACCAAAAGCTTACCATTATACGTTTCCAGACTGGCTATTTCTTCATTTTTTTGAATAGTGCCTGATACAGCTGCAACCTGGTAGAATTTTTCGCTGTGTTTATCATACAGGCAAATTCCTTTGTTATTTGTTCCGATCCAGAAATTACCCTGTGGATCTTCATGCATTTTGGTCACATAATTATCGGGCAGGGAATAAGGGTCTTTGGGATCGTTTCTGAATACCTTCATGTGATACCCGTTGTACCTGTTAAGCCCATCCTTGCTGGAAAACCACATGTAGCCATCTTTATCCTGCAGGATGCATTGCACCATGCCTTGCGAAAGGCCGTCTTTGATCGTTAAGAAATCAAAGTTCATCCTGATCGTATCCGAAACTGATTGCGAATGGCAGCAGTTACAGATAAGTAAAAAGAAAATGAATTTCCGGAAGCAGTACATAGTTAAAGAAAGAGAAAAGATAATAAATAATAGCAATATGATTTTTTAAATTATATGGATATTTTAAAAATCTTATCCCGATAATTTCGGGAGTTTATGCCTGCCTGTACAGAAACGTTGGTATGGTATAAAACAAAAGGCACTAAGAGGCGAATCCGATATCAGGCTAAATGTTTGTCCGGACTGTATTATTGCTATTCGTTGCCTTAACACATTAACTGGGTATCTGTCATTGATATCAATGATGAACAGTAGATCTTTTGCTTTAAAATCATTGGAATGAACGATTGTAGTTAATTTTTTTTACATCCATCTTTGAACAGTAATTAAATCTCCATATCCCCGAACAACTGCCAGCTAACTACGAACAACTCCTGAGAAAATTATACAATCATTTTTATAATTAATTATTAAACCAGGTAACATGAAAAAGCAGGTCCTCTTTCTATTGGTATTTATTGCAGCGGCATTTTTAGTACATGCCCAGGCCCCCAATGCCATCACTTACCAGGGTGTGGCACGCAATGCAGCCGGTAATATTTTGGCATCGCAGCCGATCTCATTACGTATAAGCATACACGATGTTACGGCAGCGGGCACGGTCGTGTTCAACGAAACACATGCTGTTACTACCAATACCCTGGGATTGTTCAATGTGAACATCGGCAGCGGCACGGCTATAACAGGCAGTCTTGCCGGCGTAAACTGGGGCAGCGGTGATAAGTTCATACAAGTAGAAATGGATCCTGCCGGGGGTGTTGCTTATGCCGATATGGGCACTACCCAACTGAATAGTGTGCCGTATGCATTAAATGCAAAAGGAGGAGGAGGAGGTTTTAAAATTGTAGGGGGTAATGGATGGGGCCCTAACCTATTTGCAACTAATCAGGACAATGGTGGTTTGTTATCCGGAAATACCACAACTACAGGTGGTGGTAACTCTGCTATAGGATTGGCTGCATTATCAATTAACACAACCGGTGATTTAAATCATGCCAGTGGAAATGCTGCACTTCAAGGAAATACAACTGGTTCCGCCAATACTGCAGTTGGACCGGGGGCACTAGGTTATAATCAATCAGGTAGTTATAATACGGCTGTTGGATCTGGATCTCTTGAACAAAATTCAGCATCTGGTAATACCGCAGTTGGGCCTTATGCACTTAAAAATACAACTACCGGAGAATATAACATTGCACTTGGTGTTAGGTCAGGAGAAAATATTACAACAGGGTCAGAAAATATTTCAATTGGCCAGAATACATTTACAGCACAAAATGCCACAGGGAACAATAATATTGCTATAGGAAGTTATGCATTGACAAATAATACTACAGGGTTTGCTAATATTGGTATCGGAACTTTTGCCGCTGGCGGGAATGGCAATGGTGGTTTAACAGGAGCACAAAACGCTGCTTTAGGTACCGGAGCTTTACAATTTATCAGTACGGGTAATAACAATACAGCATTAGGTAATATTGCCTTAAGGGAAAATACTACCGGCTCTGATAATTCAGCCATAGGTAATAATGCCGGAAGTGGTAATAATGCTGGAAATAGGAATACTTTTTTAGGCGCTTATACAACTACAACACAATCCAACTTAACAAATGCTACTGCGATTGGTGCGAATGCTGTAGTAGATGCAAGCAACAAAGTACAAATCGGAGATGGTAATGTTGACGCAGTACAATTAGGTTCAGGATCAAACGTAACATTAGAAGCAGGCCAGGTTAAATTGACCGGAGGAACACCAGGTATGGGTAAAGTACTTACCTCTGATGCAAATGGTTTGGCAAGCTGGCAATCAACAGTTTCAGACAATTTTGTTGACCTGACCACCAACCAGACCATTGCTGGAAATAAAACTTTTACGTCTGATATACAGGTAAATCAAATAACGGTTGGAGAAGGCGCCGGTAACAGCTCAACAGGTCCTCTTGGCACAGAGGGTAAGAACCTGGCCGTGGGGCGTAATGCACTTGCGGGAAACACCGATGGTTTTTCAAACGTGGCAGTAGGTAACGAGGCATTGCAAACGAATAATGTTGGCAGGGATAATATAGCTGTGGGCAATCTTGCGCTGCAAAACAATACAACAGGAAGTTTTAATACGGCTGTTGGGTCGTCATCAAACAGGTACAATATTATTGGAGATAGAAATACAGGGGTGGGCAATCAAGCCCTGTCTGAAAATATCAGCGGTAGCAGCAATACAGCCCTGGGATTCGGAGCTCTTTTCCTTTCTCAATCAGGAAGCAGTAATACCGGTATCGGTGATGAATCACTCAGGAATAATACTGGAGGTAATAATACGGCAGTAGGTGCTGGTTCCTTGTGGGGCAATCAATCAGGAAGCAACAATACAGCTATTGGTACTTGGGCTGGTGTTGCCCAAATCGATCAGGTGAATTCAACGGCCATTGGAGCCAATGCAATAGTGGATGCCAACAATAAAGTTCAGATCGGAGATGCCCAGGTGAATGCAGTGCAATTAGGCACCGGCTCAAACGTAACCCTGGAAACAGGCCTGGTTAAACTTACAGGCGGAACACCAGGTGCAGGCAAGGTTTTAACTTCTGATGCAGATGGTTTGGCAAGCTGGCAAACGCCTTCAACAGGAACATTGAATGCGGCAAGTAACGGATTAAACGTTAATGGCAGTGATGTTCAGCTTGGTGGTAACTTATCAGTTCCAACTGATATAAATCTCAATAATAATAACCTGTCTATTTCAGGAAATGGGAATATGGGTATAGGTACAACCACACCCAATACAAAACTGGAAGTGACTAATATATCACCGATCGATATTAATACTCCAGGCCATTCGTTATACAACCTGCATTTATCCGCACCTGTTACTGGTGTGGAGGACCAGGCAACTGGTATTACATTTGGAACTTCATACAACCAGGATCCGCAAGCTGGTATTTATGTACAGAATTCTACCCAGTATGGAACGAAAATGTATTTTGGAACAACAGACCAATATGGTGATGGCAGCAAGACCCGCATGACCATTGATCAATATGGTAATACAGGTATAGGAACTACTAACCCGGTTGCAAAGCTAGATGTGGCAGGCAATGTAAAAATTGCAGATGGCACACAAGGACCAGGAAAGGTATTAACCTCTGATGCAGATGGTTTGGCAAGCTGGCAAACGCCATCAGCGGGCACTTTGAATACTGCCAGTAACGGTTTAGCCGTAATTGGCAGTGACATTCAGCTTGGCGGTAACTTATCTGCACCAACTGATGTAAATCTCAATAATAATAACCTGTCTTTTTCAGGTAATGGCAATGTGGGTATTGGCACATCAACACCTGCAGCAAAATTGGATATTGCAGGTAATATCAAGATAACCGATGGAACAGAGGGTGACGGAAAAGTATTGACTTCAGATGCAAATGGTGTTGCGAGCTGGCAATCAACTGCCGGCCTGGTTGGCCCTCAAGGTCCTCAGGGCCCTCAAGGGGCAACAGGTCCTGCCGGTACAGGCGTAACAATACTTGGTTCATATAATAGCCTGGCGGAATTACAACTTGCCCATCCAACCGGAAACCCGGGCGATAGCTATCTCATAGGCGGTGACCTTTATGTATGGAATGGAAGCAACTGGCAGAATGTAGGTAGTATTCAAGGCCCCGCAGGTGCAACAGGACCACAGGGACCACAAGGACCGGCTGGATTAACCGGAGCTACCGGACCGCAGGGACCTATTGGGTTAACCGGACCCACAGGGGCAACCGGTCCACAAGGCCCGGCTGGCTTGAATGGAGCAACAGGGCTGCAGGGCCCAATTGGATTAACAGGTTTAACCGGAGCTGCCGGAGCTGGTTATGCTGCAACTTCAACTTCATCAGTTTTAATTGGAACAGGAAGTAAAACCTTTACCACACAGGCGGGGTTGGCATATTTGGCTAATAATCGTGTGCGTATTGCCAATTCAGCCAGCGGATATTTTGAAGGTGTTGTTACATCCTATACAGGAACAAACCTTACGGTAAATGTAGACCGGGTTGTAGGCTCAGGAACTTTTGCAAGTTGGAATATTGGTTTAGTGGGCGATGTTGGAGCAACGGGAGCAACTGGTGCAACAGGGTTATTAACCAACGGCATAGCAGCAGGCAACACCCCTTATTGGAATGGCACATCGTGGGTAACCAACTCAAGCAATTTGTTTAACAATGGCGCCAATATAGGTATTGGAACAAATTCTCCCGTATCAAAACTTGAAATTAAACAGCCATACAATTCTTCCTTGCTTACTATGCAACAAACAGTTGGGGCGCATGCCATCAATATTAGTTCAGATTATCTTAATCTACAGTATAGACCAGGTCTGATATGGACTAATAAAGCATATTTCGTTGATAAAATTGTAGCTGGTATATGGCCTTATGTTGAGAATGCCGGGTCAAAATTATTATTTGGAACTACTAATAATTTAAATACAGGTATTACAAATACAGCAATGGCAATTGACAAAGATGGCAATGTGGGTGTAGGAACAACAACACCGGGTACCAAATTGGATGTTAGCCGTGCAGATGCAGCCGGAGATGGGGATGCTATTTCATTTGGCAGCCAAACCTATAAAATGGGTAAACTGGGCGAAATCACCACAGACAATGGAGTTTATTTAGCCAATATCTATGGCACAAATGCTTACATTGACTTTAGGGTAGCAGGCAATGCGGCAACAAACTCTAAAATGCGAATAACAGGAAATGGTAATGTGGGCATAGGAACTGGAACTGCATCACCAGGTGCCAAATTAGAAGTAGCAGGGCAGGTTAAAATAACAGGTGGTTCACCTGGTGCAGGCAAGGTATTAACTTCTGATGCAAATGGTTTGGCAAGCTGGCTTGTGCCTACAGGAGGAGGAGGGTCTTCGCAATGGTTAAATGGTGGAGGAGGTATTTATTATCCCAACAATGCTGGTATTAAAGGTTCTGTATACGGTAATGTATCATTATACGTTGGTAATGGAACTAATGATTATTCGTTATATGCGGCTGGATTAACTTCACTTGATGGTCTTGAATCAACGGGAGGCCAATATTTTGATGGCGGTCTTACTTCATACGGAGGCCAGACTTTTGGGGGAAGTGTGAACTCTTCTGTAGGTACGGGCCAGTTTAAAATATTTGGACATGGTAATAGCAATCAATATAGTACGGGAGGGTACCCCCTTTTTGTTCAGGGTGGTAACAATGGAATTCTTGTAAAAATAGATGATTCTCCCGCACATCATACTAATAACTTTATGTCGTTTTGGAATAGTAATAATAATGAGGTTGGCAGAATAGAGGGAATGAGTAATACAGATTTTGATTGGGTCAATATGAGTTCGTGTGATTTTATTTCCATGTTTGGAATGATTCCAGCAGACCCCTGGGGCTTACTTTCTTGGGCACTTAATGCAGAAGCTATAATGTTGTGCAGGCTTGGGGGGGGGAATGGTGTTTCATTTGGATCTGGGAATGGAGATTATGCTGAATATCTGGAAAGAGAAGTTCTTAATGAAGATATGGCCTTTGGTATGATCGTTGGCGTACGGGGTGGTAAAATTTCAAAGAATACTGAAAATGCCGAACAATTGATGGCAATTTCAATGGCTCCCATCGTATTAGGAAATATGCCACCAAAAGGTAAAGAACAAAACTATAATAAAGTGGCATTTATGGGGCAAATTCCTGTAAGGGTTCATGGAAAAGTAAAAAGTGGCGATTATATTATTACTTCGGGGAAAAATGATGGATATGGGTTAGCTGTGTCTCCTGACCTTATAACTATCGATCAGGTTGGTAAGATTGTTGGGCGTTCATGGGCTTATGGAACCAATGAAGGTGATAATTTAGTGAACATGGTTGTTGGTGTTAAAAGCAATGAAATTAGTCATCTCATGAAAAAACAGCAACAGCAAATCGATGGAATCATGGGTTACTTAAAGTCGAAAGATCCATCTTTTAAATTAGGTATACCAGGAGTGCCTGAACCTGTTTATGCTGCAAATCCTGTTCATTCAACCCAGGAAACCGCCATCAATATCAATGCAGGGAATGAAATGATACCAAATCTATTAAATACATCACTTACAAGAAAAGAAAGTGTAGAGTATGCTTTGAATTTGTTAAAGGATAAGTTAGTAAAAAGCGGAATCGATTTTGAAAAATACCCTAATTTAACAAGAGTATTTGCAACAGAAACATGGATGCAGGAATGTGATAAAATAAAAAATCTTAAAGAGCAAAATGTGTCTGCACCAATAAATATACAAGAAGAAGATCAGGTTAAACCTATTCAGTTACAAAAAACTAAACCTGTTAGACGTTTGGTTGAACTTCAGGTGAATTAAGTTTTGAAGGGTTTTAATTACATTTTATTTTGAAGTAATTATAACAAATGTTTTCATTTATTCTGTAAAGAAAGTGTTTAACAAATTTATTATGAAAAAACTTAGCCTGTTAGTTTACTCACTTGGATGTTGTTTTTCCAGCACCCGAAGCCTTGGTTCGGTGCTCACGAAACAAATTCGTTCAATCATACTTTTTGCTGTTTTCAATGGTATGTTGTCAATTACAAACGCCCAAACCATCGCCCGCGATGTAATTTCCACAGCAGGCAGCACATTATCCGCCGGCGGCTACAGCATCAATTATAATATTGGCGAACCGATGGTAAGCACCTTAACTGCCGGAAACAATATGATCACACAGGGCTTTGAACAGCCGGATGATGCCTTACTGAATTCCATTACGGCATCTTTTAACCTCACGGCATTCCTGGAAGGGTTTTATATAGATATCAATACCATGCGCCCAACGATATTCGACCTGGGCATGAGTACAGACCCTACAGAAACCGATACGGTGCTGGTTAACCTGTGGTCGCCTGCAAACCTGCAGGATCCTGCCTTTAGTTTACCGGCGGTATTACATACTAACGGTACCGCATCCGTGCAATTTCCTGCTGCTGTAAGGGGCCATGCATATTATATTGCCGTGAAGCACCGCAACCACCTGGAAACCTGGAGCCACTACCCGGTAACTTTTGTAGAAACCACCGGTTATGATTTCAGTACTGCGCTTACCCAGGCATATGATGACGGGGTAAATCCTCCAATGGCATCTGTGGCAGGCGGCGTGTATGCGTTTTATGGCGGTGATGTGAACCAGGATGGCAGTATAGATGCGACAGACCAGGGAGAAGTAGACAATGATGTATCGTTGTTTGCGTTCGGATACAATGCCACTGATGTAACGGGCGACGGCTCTACCGATGCATCGGATATGCAGGTGGTGGATAATAATTTACCGTTGTTCCTGTTTTATGCGAGGCCGTATTAGGAGATGGGAGTTAGGAGATAGGAGTTTGGTATTGGAAGTTAGCTGATAATAGCAATTAATAACATCTCTGTGTTTGTTAATAAGTAAAATTTTAGTGTTGGGCTAAAGCCCATGATAAATAGCGTTCAATTTCCTGGTCCTGCATTGTCCGGCTCTTAAGCGCCGGAAAAGCGGGAAGAATATTTTGAATTGTAAAAACGCCTTTCCGTCTTCCCGGAAAAAATATCTCAAAAAATAAAAAAGCACTTCTATTACAGAAGTGCCAAACTATAAACTCTTAACTATAAACTATTTTACTCTGCTTCCGCTACCACTTCCTTCACTTCCGGTATCATCCTTTTCATCATGCCTTCAATACCGGCTTTTAACGTAATCATGGAAGAAGGGCATCCGCTGCAGCTTCCCTGCAACATCAGGTTTACTTTTCCATCTTCATAACTTTTAAACTGGATAGCGCCGCCATCCATTTCCACCGCAGGCTTTACATAATTCTCCAGCAATTCCTTGATGCGTTTTACAATATCATTGTCATCTGCACTAACCGTATTGCTGCTTTCCGTTTTCATGGCCGCCACTTCATCTTCATTTACAACAGGTTTTCCTTCTTCCAGGTATTCTTTCAGGAACTGCTTGATGGTAGGAATGATATCCTGCCAGTCTTCGGTTTCCCCGGTCTTGGTGAGGGTAACAAAATTACTGGCTATAAAAACCGATTTAATAAAAGGAAATGTAAACAATACCTGGGCAAGCGGGGATGGTTTTGCACTGGCTTCATCGGGCAAATCAATACTCTTTCCAGGGTATAACAATTTGTTTGCCACAAACTTCATCGTTTCCGGGTTGGGGGTCATTTCAGTATAAATGCTGATAACCGGATTTCCTGTTTTGATCATACGTTCAATCATTTAATATTCAGTTACAAAAATAACCAATATTAGGGAAGAAGGTTCTGTTTTAAGCCTAAAATTACCCCGTAACCGCGGTTAATTTCTTATTTCGAAAATATAACCGTTTTACTTCCTCAACTAATGTAAGCTGCCGAGGCAACGGAATTTATTTGCTTTTCGTATACCAGGTTAACCGCACACATTGCATTTTCTGTACGTGTAACTGAGTATTAAATAAACATATTCAATCTTTTAACTTTTAAATTCATTTGCATGAAAAAAATTTTACTTTCTGTTTTATTGCTGGCACAATTAAAGGGATTTGCATTAACCCATATCGTGACGGTTTCAAACTTCCAGTTTTCGCCTGCCAACCTGAATGTGGTGGTTGGGGATGTAATCAGGTGGCAATGGGCAAGCGGGTTTCATAATTCCGAGTCATTATTTGTTCCGGCCGGTGCTACGGAGTGGTTATCTCCCAATCTTACAGGTTCGGGCCAGTTTTTTGAATATACTGTTACGGTACCGGGCAATTACCAGTATTACTGCAATATTCATGGTTTGGGTATGTCTGCTTCATTTACTGCCAGTCCGGTGGTTCCCGTAACACTGTCGGCGTTCAGCATCAGTTCCCGTTCAAATAAGCCATACCTTACCTGGATTACCCAATCGGAAACAAATGCAGATTATTTTTCCATACGGAGAAGTGCAGATGCATTCAATTTCTCGGAAATAAGCAAAGTTCCGGCTGCAGGAAATTCAACTACAGAAAGAATATACAAATTTTCAGATATCGGGTATACCGGATCAGATAAATTCGTGTATTACGAAATTGCGATTACAGATAAGGATGGTAAAGTGCAGTTATCGCCGATAAAATTGTATAAAAGAAACGGTGTGCCGCTAAAGATAATTACATCCATTTCGCCCAATCCTGTATCTGAAGCCGGGCACCTTATGATAAAGTTTAATGCTGAAACAGCAGGTACCCTTATTGCAAAGATTACCGATATATCTGGCAAAACAGTGTTGGTTTCGGAACTCTCAGCCTCACAGGGAGTAAACAACGGGCATATTCACCTGGGCGACCTTTCTTCCGGACATTATATTGTACAGTTCACACTGGACGAAATAACTGAAACTTATAAGATCAGGAAAAAGTAGAAAAGGTACAAAGTGCCGGAAAGAAAGGTTTTAGTAAGCTGCTGCTTTGCTGTAACGAATAACAGGCACATACATCCTAATGCGAAGGGAAAATGCTTTTAAGTAGAATAAAGGTATTGGAGTATCTTTATAGAAACAATATTTGATGCCAGCAAAAGCATTCATGATTATTTTAAGTCTTAGCTGTTTGCCCTTTGTATCATCAGCCCAGAAAGTGAAAAGAAAAGGGGAGCCAGTGAAACGTGAGCTGAAGCGTGAAGAGGCTGCCAGGTATCAAATCAGCCAGCTGAACGGCAAGTGGCAGGAAATAAAAAGGGAATCGGTTGAATCAAAAAAATCTGTGGATTTTACAGACAGCCTGGTGATGATATTCAGGGATAATAGTGTTACGATTAAAGATATTACCAGCATGCGGATGACTATGAACGGTGAAGCGGAAATAGAAACACCCGATATGTTGTATGCTGCAGGCGATGAATATCGCATCCTTTTTCTTGATGCACAGAAGCTTATTATTAGGGATGATTCTATTACCAGGGAATTGGAAAAGCGTGAAACCCTCAGTTATGAGCAATATGGCAAGGACCTTATCCGGAAAGACAGTATAACAGAACCGGTTATAACAGATATGCATACCCTGAAAGGAAACTGGTTCATTTACAACAGGAAAGCTGAACCGGGTACGGTTGGCGGAAATACAGCCCTATTAAAATCGCTTGAAATAAATACGGTGAATGATGATGGCATTGCTTTTGGGAAAGTGCAGTATTATGTTTCCGGAATAACAAAGTCGGCGGATTGCCAGCTTGTAACCCAGCAGGGTAAGATAAAAATCATCACAGAACGGGATTCATGGACCTTTTCAATATATAAGGCTGATGGTAAGGAGTTCATATTTGGTGAAAAAGGGAAACTGGTTTATTTTGCTAAAATCCTTTAAAGAATATTTAAACGCTGTTGAATTTGTGACAACATGAATGATTTTATCAGCAGTAAATTCAGGTTCTATTCATTCCTTTCAATGCTGTTGCTGGTATTTGTGCATGGCTATAATCTGGAAAACAGCTATCTCCAGCCATTTACAGTTGTGGAAGAACCTATGACCATAACTGCTTTTACAGAATATTTTCTTGCTAACGGGATATTTCGTTTTCGTATACCCATGTTGTTTATCATTTCCGGGTACTTATTTGCAGCTCATGATGCAAAGCCATACGGGTTGCGTATGAAGAAGCGTTTGAAAACACTGGGAATCCCATATTTAATCTGGAGTGCCGTTGCATTGGGGTTAACGTTTGTATGGCAACAACACCCGGTTACAGCACAGGCGGTAAGCCAGGCACAGTTAGACCAACTGGGCGATAACAGGCCGTATGCAGAAATTGGAATTGCCGGTATTTTGTTGCGCTGGACGCTGGCGCCTGTGGCATTTCAGCTTTGGTTCATCAGGAGCCTGCTTGTTTACAATGCATTGTATCCGTTGTTGCTGAAAGCTGTTTTGAAGATTCCCAAAATATGGTTCCCGATCGTTGTATTTTTATGGCTTACCACTTTCGGACTTATATTTATTGAAGGAGAGGGATTATTGTTTTTTACACTGGGAATAGCAATCCAAAAATCTGCATTTAATATTGAACAGGTGCCCCGGTGGCTGTCACTTAAATTATGGTTGCCTGTATTCATCTTCAGCGCTGCATTAAAAACATTCCTGGCTTTTCAGTTTGGCTGGGATACCACATCCTTTATCATACTTTCCTTATTGCACAAAATATGCGTATTCAGCGGGCTGGTAACGGTTTGGTATGGATGCGATAAACTGGTTCGTTTTTTCATGAGCCGTTGCTGGTTTGTATGGTTAACAGCATTTGCTTTTATCATTTATGCCTTGCATGTTCCCCTTGTCAATTACTGTACACGTATCGCATTTACTTATTTCAGTAATGTACCCAACCTGCGCCTGGTTACTTTCATAGTACTGCCAATCATCATTATTGCCTGCTGTGTTTTAGTTGGAGCCGTTTTAAGAAAAACAATTCCAAAAGTATATGCACTGGCAACGGGAGGCAGGGGATTAAGCTGATTGAATAGTTTACATATTGGCTTATTCCAGAATCCTAAGCTTGGCATAATTCAGCATGATCTTTTTTTCTCCGTTCAGTTCAAAACGGATAGTGGCAATTGGATTATGGGCGGCGCCTTCCATTTTTACCACTTCACCAAAACCGAATTTCTGGTGTTCCACTTTTTGACCGGCTTGCAGGTTGCTGATATCACTGGCAACAAAATTCTCAGAAGGAACATGCTCTTTCACCGGCAAACGGGCAGGCGTAACCGCATATGCCGGTTTCTGTTCTTTTTGTGTGGCAGACTGGTGGCTGCCAAATCCCCTGTGCATGCGTTCATATGCCGATCCTTGTCCCCAGCCGGTTTGTGCATTATTTTTGGCAGCTCCGCCGGCATAGCTCCGGTCTATTTGCTGTTCCGGCATTTCATCAATAAAACGGCTGGGTTCATTTTGCTGCAGTTGCCCGAAACGGTAACGGGCATTCGCATAACTTAAGAATAAATGTTTTTCAGCCCGCGTAATAGCCACATAGAATAACCTTCTTTCCTCTTCCAGTTCTTCGCGTGTATTGATGCTCATGGCATTTGGGAAAAGGGTTTCTTCCAGGCCGCCAACAAACACCACCGGGAACTCAAGCCCTTTGGCAGCATGGATGGTCATCAGCTTTACCACATCCTGGTTTTCTTTGTCGTCATCAGAATCGGTTAACAACACAATCTGTTGCAGGTAACTGCCCAGGCTTTTATCGCCCACTTCACCGTCTTCCAGGTTAGCGGGTGTTTCTATGAATTCTTTGATGGAGTTGAGTAATTCCTGTACGTTCTCGTAGCGGGCCAGGCCTTCCACCGTTTTATCATTGAATAATTCTTTAACGATATTGGTGCTTTTGCCTACAATCACGGCAAGGTCGTACGCATTTTTCTTTGCGAGTTCGCTCTGGAACATTTTGATCATGGTTACAAAACCATCAATGCTTTCTAACGTACCTGCCCTGAATCCGTACATGGCTGCATTTGAAAGGATATCCCAGAAACTGAGGTTGTTTTCATTTGCAAGGAGCACGGCTTTATCAATGGTAGTTTTTCCGATGCCTCGTGCCGGATAATTGATAATTCGTTTTAATGCTTCTTCGTCTTTCGGGTTTACAATGATGCGCAGGTATGCAATAAAATCTTTTATTTCCTTTCGCTGGTAAAAACTCATGCCGCCATAAATCCTGTAAGCTATGCCCATTCGCCGCAACGCTTCTTCAAAACTGCGGCTTTGGGCGTTTGTGCGGTAAAGGATGGCAAAATCCTTATTGAAGAAGTGGTTGCGCAGTTTCAATTCCTGTATGCAGTCGGCAACCATTTTACCTTCGTCATTGTCGGTCATGGTCCGCACCAGCTTTATCTTTTCACCCTCTTCTTTCGCTGTGAACAGCTTTTTCTCGATCTGCCCTTTGTTATTGCTGATTATTTCGTTGGCAACATGAAGTATGTTTTGCGTGCTGCGGTAATTCTGTTCCAGTTTTACCACTTTCACATCTTCATAATCTTTTTGAAATTGCAGGATGTTTTCAATAGTTGCACCCCGGAAGCTGTATATGCTTTGAGCATCGTCGCCCACCACGCATACATTTTCGTGCATGGCCCCCAGCAGTTTGATGATTTCGTATTGCGCCGGGTTGGTATCCTGGTACTCATCAATGAGTATATACCTGAATTTTCGCTGGTATTTGCTTAAAGCGTCAGGGTTGTTTTTCAGCAGGATATACATCTTGAACAGCAGGTCATCAAAATCCATGGCCCCATTTTTAAAACACCTTTTTGCGTAGGCATCATATATCTGGGCTATTGCTGACCGGTTTGCCCGGTTGTCTTCCTGCTGCAGGGCCCAGTCATTTGCATATTCTGCAGGGCCAATAAGCGCATTCTTGGCCGCTGAGATCCTATTATAAACCACATTGGGTTTATAATGCTTGTCATCCAGGTTCAATTCATTGATAACGGTTTTCACAACACTTTTGGCATCATCGGTATCATATATGGTGAAATTGTTTGGGTAACCTATTTTTCCGGCTTCGGTCCTGAGGATACGGGCAAATACGCTATGGAAAGTGCCAATATACAGGTTCCTGGCTTCTGTATTCCCCAGTGTGCGCTCAATGCGCTCCTTCATTTCTGCCGCTGCTTTATTGGTGAATGTTAACGCCAGGATATTAAATGAATCAATCTTATGTTCACTCATCAGGTGTGTGATACGGGTTGTAAGCACTTTAGTCTTTCCGCTCCCGGCACCTGCTATTATCATGATCGGTCCGTCTTTGTGCAAAACGGCTTCCATTTGAGGTTCATTCAGTTCCTTTAAATATTGCTGCATTGTGCAAATGTACGAAGAGGGCTACGGAGCTTACCCGGCTGTGGGGAAATATTTATTTACTAACTGGCCGGAAAGATGTTCAATTATTTGATATTATCTTAATTTACATTACATTTTTCCACCTGTAGATTCTTACATGCCGTTCAAAAATAAACTGAAATAATAACCAGCATGAAACAGTTACTTGCAGGATTGAAAAATTGTTTACTTTTTCTATTATTAACCTTATCATTTTTTGCAATGCAAGCACAACAATTTACCCAAACCGTTACAGGGGAATACTATTTGAAAGGTGTTATGGAAATGGCTTCAGGTTTTAAATTAAATGAAGATTCCACTTTTGATTTTTTCTTTTCATATGGTGCGCTTGACCGTACCGGTTCAGGAAAGTGGGAACTACAGGGCAATACGGTAACTTTTAACAGTGTAAAAGAAAAAACGAATGAGTTTTCGTTGCTGGATAGTAAGATTGATAAGGTTGACAGGGTTACCATCAGGATCATGGAAGCCAATCCTTCACTGAGGTCGCATGTTTTTGCCATCTTGTTTTCAGGCCAGAACAAGGTTGAAGGGGTGACCAATTCCAACGGTGAAATCAGTTTTCCCCGCCAGGAAGTTGACAGCATCCAGCTGGTGCTTGAATTTTGTCCGGAAAAGACCTATGTGTTCAATAACAGCTTAAAACTGCACAATTATTTTGAATTTAAAATAGAAAGAGGGGTGATGAATGTTCATTTTGACCGTGTTACACTTACCCTGGATGAAGAAGGGCTGGAGGGACAACATCCATTATTGAAACCCGGCAGTTACCGGTTCAGTAAAAGGAAGTGAGCCTGAATCTCTTTAACCGGGCGCACTTTCTTCTTTTTTCGTAAATTACAGCCCCATATATAAGGCTACATATGAAAAATACATGTTGGAGAGGATTGTCTATCTTATTGCTGGCCGGCCTGGCTTTTCAATCATGTTCAAGAGAGGATGAATTATTTGATGCACAGGGCGGCACGCTTCCTACCAATTATATCCTGATAAAGGACAATGGGTTTACACCCGATGTAATAACAGTAGCTACCGGCTCATCCATTACATTTGTAAATGATACTAATGAGGAGCACAGCATAGTAAGTGACGACTCATCGGCAATACTTTCAGGTACCATTGCAGTAAACAGTTCATTCTATTTTAAAAAAGATACCGTTGGTATCATACGTTATCATTGCGGAAAACACCCTTCCGTAAGGGGAGCCATCACGCTGCGCCCATAATATGCAACATATTGAGTTCTTCGATATCGACCATTTTGAGAACGATTATTACAGGTTGCAACCTCCCGCTTCATTATCTCATTTTATTGAATTTTTCTGGCAAACGAAATTTGATCATTTGTGGGAAAAATACCCACGTGGCTTTTCCGATATCCTTTTTCCAAATATCGGTTACACGTACCTGTTAAACCTGGGCAGGTCTTTCATTATTCAAATACATGAAGGGTGTATGTATCCATGTGTGCATCTTGTGATGTTTGAACAATGCAGTACCCAACAGTATGTTAAGTTTGCAAATTGGTTAGGCAATCTGCAATCGGGCAATGGCCCACGCTTTCTGGGTCAAAAAAATAAGCTATTGTATGAAATTTGATGCTATTTTACAGTCATAATAAGAGCTATGGCAAATAACAGGCAGGCAGCAATCCGTTTCATTTTTATAACGCTTATGATTGACGTTACCGGGTTAGGCCTGATTCTTCCGGTGTTGCCAAAACTGATCCTCCAATTGATTGACGGCGATATCAGTGACGCGTCAAGGTATGGCGGCCTGCTTACTTTCACTTACGCTATCATACAGTTTATTTTTGCTCCGGTACTGGGCGGATTAAGCGATCAGTTTGGAAGAAGGCCGGTTTTATTATTTTCATTATTTGGATTTGCGCTGGATTACCTGTTCCTGTCATTTGCCCCTACCATCAGCTGGTTATTTGTAGGAAGAGCCGTAGCCGGAATAACAGGTGCCAGCATCACTACGGCGATGGCGTATATCGCAGATATCAGTTCGGCAGAAAACAGGGCAAAGAATTTTGGAATGATCGGTGCTGCTTTCGGGCTTGGATTTATCATTGGGCCGGTAATTGGTGGGTTGCTCGGTTCGTTCGGGCCAAGGGTTCCGTTTATGGTTGCAGCCGGGTTGAGTTTTCTGAACTGTATCTATGGTTATTTTATTTTACCGGAATCATTGCCGGAGATCAACAGGAGAAAATTCAGTTTTAAACGTGCTAATCCGTTGGGTTCATTCAGGAGCGTATCGAAGTACCCGGGTATCAGGGGATTGTTATTTTCATTGTTCCTGGTTTACCTGGCGGCCCATGCCGTACAAAGCAACTGGAGTTATTTTACTATCGAACGTTTTGGATGGGATGAGAAAATGATTGGCATTTCACTGGGGGTTGTTGGTTTGCTGGTAGCTGCGGTGCAGGGAGGTCTGATCAGGGTGATAAACCCGTTGATTGGAAATGAGAAGAGTGTTTACGCAGGACTTTTACTATATGCATTCGGATTATTACTTTTTGCATTTGCCGCAAAAAGCTGGATGATGTTTGTATTCCTGATACCCTATTGCCTGGGAGGTATAACCGGCCCTGCCTTACAATCCCTCATTTCGGGAAATGTACCGGCTAACGGTCAGGGTGAATTGCAGGGCATCATTGCAGGCATGATAAGCCTTACATCCATTGCAGGCCCGCCTTTGATGACAGGTTTGTTTTCCTATTTTACAAAGCCGGGGGCACCGGTGCATTTCCCGGGATCCGCATTCCTGCTGGGTTCCCTGTTCATGCTGCTAAGCGCATATATCGCTTACCGTACATTAAGGCCCGGACCTGTACGATGAACAGCATGTGTATTTTCCCAAGGTATTTTCCTTCGGGTTACCGTACCTGTTATGTGCCTGAAAAAAAATTATGCGTATAACGGCGTGTAACACAATAAAAACCGCTTAAAAACGCTTATATACTACAATTCAAATGCTGCTGATTTGGACTGACTATGAAAACCACAAGAATGAGAAAACTGCTAACCCAACAATGCCACCCGGGCATATGATGCAAATTTCCCTCAAATCTTACTGGTAAAGAATAATAACTGAAACGGCCATGTAATAAGGCCAAACTATGATAATAATACCCTGGAAAAGGGTATATGAAATATTTTTTTGTTAGGCACTACAGGACAACGAAGAGCCCCGGTATTGGACGGGGCTTCTTCATTTTTATAATATGAACATGGCTGCAGCAAGCTGTGTAACCGCACCAACAAGTAAGCCTGCATATATTTCTGCCGGATTATGGTTCCGCTGC